>NZ_BCUS01000009.1 GCF_001591345.1 Variovorax boronicumulans NBRC 103145
GAAGGTCAGCGAGCCCCCGAAGCGTGGCGCCGGCATCAAGGTGCCCGACGTCGCCACCCTGGTGGACAAGCTCAAGAACGAAGCCAAAGTGATCTGAGGAAGAAACGAACATGACCGCACTCGTCATTGCCGAACACGACCACGCCAGCATCAAGCCGGCCACCCTCAACACCGTGACCGCCGCGCTGGCTTGCGGTGGCGACGTCCACATCCTCGTGGCCGGTGCCAACGCCGCCGAAGCCGCCAAGGCCGCCGCGCAGATCGCCGGCGTGTCCAAGGTGATCGCTGCCGACAGCGCATCGCTGGCTGAAAACCTCGCCGAGAACGTCGCCGCACAAGTGCTGGCCATCGCCGGCAACTACAGCCACATCCTGTTCCCCTCGACCGCCAACGGCAAGAACGTCGCACCGCGCGTGGCCGCCAAGCTGGACGTGGCGCAGATCTCCGACATCACCAAGGTCGACAGCCCCGACACCTTCGAGCGTCCGATCTACGCCGGCAACGCCATCGCCACCGTGCAGAGCACCGACGCCACCAAGGTGATCACGGTTCGTACGACCGGCTTCGACGCAGCCGCCGCCACCGGTGGCAGCGCCACCGTTGAAACCGCTGAAGGCGTGGCCGACAGCGGCAAGAGCGCCTTCGTGGGCCGTGAAGTCACGAAGAGCGACCGCCCCGAACTCACGGCAGCCAAGATCATCGTCTCCGGTGGCCGGGCTCTCGGCAGCGCCGAGAAGTTCACCGAAGTGATGACGCCGCTGGCCGACAAGCTCAACGCGGGCCTCGGTGCTAGCCGCGCCGCCGTCGACGCAGGCTACGCCCCGAACGACTGGCAAGTGGGCCAGACGGGCAAGATCGTTGCGCCGCAGCTGTACATCGCTGCGGGCATCTCGGGCGCCATCCAGCACTTGGCCGGCATGAAGGACTCGAAGGTCATCGTCGCGATCAACAAGGACGAAGAGGCGCCGATCTTCTCGGTGGCCGACTACGGCCTCGTGGCCGACCTGTTCACGGCTGTGCCGGAACTCGTGACCACGCTGTAAGCGGCTGCGACGATGAAGACCCGCATCACCGAACTGCTCGGCATCCGCTACCCCATCATCCAGGGCGGCATGCAATGGGTGGGCCGCGCCGAGCTGGCCGCGGCCGTGTCGAACGCTGGCGGCCTGGGCATTCTCACGGCGCTCACGCAGCCCACGCCCGACGACCTGCGCCACGAGATCGCGCGCACGCGCACGATGACCGACAAGCCCTTCGGCGTGAACCTCACGATCCTGCCGGCGGTGAAGCCGCCGCCGTACGCCGAGTACGTGCAGGCCATCATCGACAGCGGCGTGAAGATCGTGGAGACCGCGGGCAACAGCCCGAAGGACTTCATCGAGGCCCTGAAGCGCCACGACGTGAAGATCGTCCACAAGTGCACCTCGGTGCGCCACGCGCTCTCGGCCGAGCGCAACGGTGTCGACGCGGTGTCGGTGGACGGTTTTGAATGCGCGGGCCACCCGGGCGAAGACGACGTGCCCGGCCTCGTGCTGCTGCCGGTGGCGGCGCGCAAACTGCGCATTCCGATCATCGCGTCGGGCGGCATCGCCGACGGCCGCGGCATGGCCGCCGCGCTGGCGCTGGGCGCCGAAGGCATCAACATGGGCACGCGCTTCTGCGTGACCCAGGAGGCACCGATCCACGACAACATCAAGCAGGCACTGGTGGCCGCGACCGAGCGCGACACCAAGCTGATGTTCCGCACGCTGCACAACACGGCGCGCGTGTTCCGCAATGCGATCTCCGAAGAAGTGGTGGCCACCGAACGCCGTCCGGGCGGCTGCGAGTTCGAAGACATCCGCCCGCTGGTGGCCGGTGCACGCGGCCGCGCGGCGCTGGAGTCGGGCGAGGTGCACAACGGCGTGGTCTCGGCCGGCCAGTGCATCGGGCTGATCGACGACATCCCGACCTGCGCTGAATTGCTGGAACGCATGGTGCGCGAGTGCCGTGAGCATCTGGACCGCGCCCGCAGCTGGATGAACTGAAGCTCTGCCGCGCTCCCGCCGACGGGAGCGTTCAGAGCCGCTTCGGACTGGCGCGGCACGGGCCCACGAGGTCCGTGCTCAGCGCGTCGCAGAAGCTGCATTTGTTGGCGCTCGCCGAGACTTCGTGCCGCATGAACCGGCCACTTCGCCGGGTTCTTCTCTAGAGTGAATGCCCCTGTCACTCGACACCCCACCCAGGGAAGAAGAAAGGCGCCACACCCCACCCCCTACTGAGATGTTTGAAGGCTGCTTGCCTCGCGGCAGGTCGTCGGTGCGAAAGCAGCGATGCAGATGCGAGGTATCAAAAGGCGACGGCCGAGGTGTTACTAGCACCCCAGCCGTCTAACCAAGTTCGTGCACTACCCTCTAAAGGACCGCACAAAAATGGCTACCAAGACTATAGCCCGGCCAACTACGCCGGTAGCTTCCGAAGACAACGCCCAAGACCCGGCGGATCTTCTCGAAAACACCCTCTCGCAACTCGAAGCGCTCCTGTGGGTCTGCCATGGGGAAGACATCGACTGGTCCAGTGGTGACGGGCCTCGACAACTGGACAACCTGCTTTGGCTTGCGGCTGATCTCGCTCGCAAGGCTGGAGAGCTGTTTCAGCTGAGCGAGAAGGCGCGACGCGCAGCGCTTGAGACCGGCGGTTAGCGGCTGGTCTGCGGGCTGCGTGTTTCGCGGCCCGCCCTGGTGAACAGGTTCTTTGGGGTGCGACGGCTGAAGCCCTTGTGATGGAGGGAATTCGGTTCGGTCGAGGTGCTTGCGGTGCAGGCCTCGGTGGCAGCCATGCACTCCATGCTGATCGTCGGCAGACGATGCGAGCATCCGCTTTGCAGCCATTGCCGACATCCCTCGGCCTTGCGCGAATGGGTACTATCGGCCAGAACCGGTCGTCGGTCATCAACCGCTGATTGAAGGGAAGACAAATGTTTGACTACACGGCACTGAAGAAGTCGCATCATTCGGCTGAGTGGTTTGGCGAAAGCGAAGACGGCGTCGGCCTTCTTATCCGTGGAGCAGACGATTCCCCCGACGCAAACGGAGTCGCGCAGGCCGAAGCTGTCGTTGCCGCCTTGGGCGAAATTCAGGCCAAGGCGGTTGCCGTTGCCGACTCCTTCATGAAAGACCCAGGTGATTGGTCGCTGAGCGAAATTGATGTCGGCCTCGAAGCTCAGAGGGCCGGCTGCGACTACATCATTCGGCTGGCGTTTGATCCCAGGGGCGGCTCAGGCGCCTATGGATACACGCAGTTTTCCGTGCACTTTCGAGCTCACCAAGACCAGCCCTCCCCGAACCAGAACCATCCATTTCGGCTTGCCATTGAGTTTCAATAACATGCCTGCAGCCGGCCACAACCAGTCGTTCGCCGGAGAGCCTCAATTCGCCCCGAAGCGGTCGTCTGAACTGACCAGCAAGATGAACTTTGAACTCGAAACTTGGCTCCTCGAGGTTGGTGACCTCGTCATTCAGAAGCAGGCCGATGGAGGCGCAAGCGCGCTGTCCGAACCGGAGCGCGCCGTCTACTGGATGTGGCTGATTGACTATGCGGTGCGAAATTCAGGCTCGTTTGGCCCGCTGGAAGACAGGAACTCCACTGCTCTCGCAGACCTCGCGACATTTGCAACGGATGCGCGACTCTCAAGTCTGGCTTCATGGCTGGCTCTGTCGAGCGATGAAGAAGGCTTCTGCGCGACTTACCATGACCGCTTTGACGAGGGCTGCGCAGAACTGAAGGCCTTTTATGAGCGGAGCGATGCGCAGACCGGCTCGTGACGGCCAGCAGCAGTCAGTCGGCTTTGGTGCCCAATCTGCTCCAAACCGGACGGCCACTTCAAACCTGAATACACATGCCCGAATTCTTGCTCTGCCGTGTCGAGGATACGTTTCTGGTATCCGGGCGCGGACTAATCATTGCCCCCCGGCTTCCCCGCCTCCGCCTATCGATTCGATGCCAACCAGCAGATTCGCGTGGTCCGACCGGACGGCGAGAGCCTTGAGTGCGGGGCTTTCTTCCAAATCCCATTCCAGACCCCACCGGCGAAAGTGCTCAGCTTCTTTTGCACGCTGCCTGCAGTCACCAAGGAGAGTGTCCCGATTGGCAGTGAAATTTGGTTGCTCGGTAAGGCCGAGAGGGATGTGAAACTGGCCGGAGACGCCTGACGGCCAGTAGCAGACCTTCGTTATCGCGCCAGAATTCGGGCACCTAGTGAGATCAGATGCCGGGTCGTGGGCCTTAGAGCACCTATCACGATCAGAGCGGTCTTCAGGTCGTGGCGGACTTGTCGCTCAGTTCATACCTAAGCTAGCATTCGGTTACTTTAGAGGGACAACTCTGGGAGGGACGAATGAGAGCTCATTTCATCGGGCGATGGCTTGCCATTGCCGGCTTGGTGCTGTTGACTGGTTGCGCCACATCGATTGCCACGCGTGCGCCGGATGGCCGTCTTGACGTTCAGCTTCCCGCGGAGGGAACAGATGGGTATGTGCTGCTCAAGGTCGTGTCCACCAGACCAATCAGCCTGTTGAATCCGAAGTGGCAGCAGATCACTTTGATCTCGGCGCAAGGCGTTCGCCATGAAGTGCCCGATCTGACACCGATGGCCGTTGGGGTATTTGGAGGCAGTGCGGTCCCTACTGAATCACTGCACTTCGGCCGCTTGCCTCCGGGCGAGTATGAATTTTCGAGTGCTGGCAGTATCGGCCCCGGGCCGGGCTTGTTGCTTGCCCTGATTGCCAGCGACCATGCATCGCTGGAAAAGCAGGTGCCGCGCTTCAAAGTGGAAGCGGGACGCCTTGCCAATCTGGGGACCGTGGTGTTCTCGCCCAGTACGGGAGACAAAGAGCCGGCGCAGATCATCCTGCTTGGCGGCGCACGAGGTACGGCTGAAAGCATGCGAGCGCTGACGGACGACTCGCGCAATGCACCCGTACTGCGACCGGGCGGTGGATGGCTTCAGATGCCCACCGATGAAGCGCAAGCCATCTCTCGTGCGAGAGAGTTGGTGTCGATGCTGTCACCAATAGGATCGCGAAGCGGGGCTCGCATGGTGGCTGGATCGCATCTGGGCGAGATCGTCGAGCGCGTCGCCCCAGGGCGTTGGACATCGGAGCCACTCGACACACTGGCACGTGTGAGCTTTGCGTCGTGCTGGAAAGATGCAACGTGCGTGGCTGGCTCTGAGTTCGGCCGGTATGCCATCAAACGCCCCGGCGCTTCGTGGGAAGCTCACCGGTTGTCGAATGAATATGGGCAAGTCGCATCGATTCAAGATCTCTCTGAGGGCAGGGCGCTGTTCGTCGTCACTGATCGACTCAAGGGCGCCCGAGTTCTGGTTCAGGACCAGCTAGGCAACGATGAGGCAGTGCCCAAAGAGCTCAGCGCGGGAATCCAGGACACGGATGAGGCAAAGCTGCCCGTTCTTATGCTGGACCATCCAGACGCCCTACTCATGGCCAGAAACGTTCCGGGCTTTCGACGAGAGTCCCTCGTCACACGCGTCGACAAGCAGTCTCTTCGGGTAACGACAAATCGCGAGAAATTCTGGGTCAGCAACTGGCAAGTACTCCAGGATGGCGAGATCGCGGTCACCCGCATGAATGGCATGACGACCTACTTCACAAGCTCCAAGGATGGCGGGAAAACCTGGGTGAGCACCGAGCGCACTGTGCCGATTGGAACCTATTGGCGAGATCAATCCCGGGCATTGGGCATCCAGCCGACGCCGGGTTTCAGTACTGTTAGCAACCAGGTCACGCAGACCACTGATGGCGGCAAGACTTGGACTCCCTTGGGGCAGCCTTTCCGAAGCGCCGACTTCGCAGCGCGAATCGTGTACGCCGACGACCAGGAAATCCTCGCGGAAGACGGAAAGCGAGTCTTTTCATCGCTTGACGCGGGAAAGACCTGGACGCCGCGTTTTCCAAGGGTGGGAGCGAACTCCAGCTCTGTCGCAGGTGCATCGCGTCTGCAATCAGGTCTGTAACACTCGCTCGGGTGCTTCTCTCCATAGGGCTCAGGATTCGGCAGGTTTCGATGCCCCAGAGCCATTGTGGGGGCTACAGTCGGCCAACTCCAGACGTTGAGGTACACCACAGATGAGGTTCCAAAAGCTTCAGAATGCCCTCGATTCAGGGTTCCTGAAACCGGCGCTTTGCAGGTTCGTCGAGCCTCCCTCCGAGGCTGACGTCCTCGCGTATAGCGCGCGAAGACCTTGGCCTCTGAGCGCAGCCCATGTTGAGCTTCTCTGCCGATGGGGTGGGTCAAGCCTTGACGAAGTTCGAATTGCGTCCCTCGACGCGGTTCGAGCTGGCTCAGACGACCGCACCGTTCAATTTGCAAGCGACCCCTGTGGCTTTGTGTTCCTGTACGACAAGAGCGGGGCGGCACTACAGGAGGACACCGACGGTGGTGACAGCCGCGTCGTGGCGGCGTCGATGATGACGTTCTTTGACGACGTACTCTTGGGAGATCAATGCGTTGCGCTCTATGGCGAGGCTTGGCTCTCAGCTCTTCGAGAGCATGGCCTCGCAGCATAGTCGGCCGCCCTCGGCCAGAACCCGACGTTCAGCCCAAAGACCAAAAATGACCTTCGAAAACTCTGAATGGCCGTTCGACAGCCCACCCAACGTGGCATGCATCACCGTGCGGTCCATAGTGGATGGCGGCAAGCCTGTACTTATGGCTGCCCGCGATGCGGACGACGGAGCATGGCAGTTTCTAACCGGGGATGCTTTCGAGGAGGAAGAGGCGATGCTCGTCTCGCTGAGGAGCATGGTCGAACGAGACTCGACCCTGCTTGAACTCGCCGACGTGCAGCCGGGTTGGATGGCTTGGCGTGAGCATCGTGACTCCCCTTGGAACCGCCAGGCCGAAGCGACACAAACCGAACAATGAATCGATTGGCAGGACGCGGCCACAACCGGTCACTCGCGACCGGAGGCAGAATTCAAGCAACATCAGACCTCCGAAATTAGGATGACCGACCGAGCAAAGTTTTATAGATGCCTCAGTGAAAGCCACGAGGGCACAGGGCTGTACTACTTTGAGGTGGTTGCGGGTATGACGACCCGTTCCGTAGATTGCATCGGGGGACAGCTTTGGTGGTCTCTGCCAGGTGGCTCAAAATCGGAAAAACACGAGTTCACGGACCAGCCCGAGTTTTCGAGTTCAGATGCCGAAGCTCTTGCCGACGAAGTTGGGCTTGTAGAGATCAGTGCATCAGAATTCGACAAGCTGTGGCACGACGCGCATGTCGACTGACGGCCAAAACCCGCCGTTCACCACTCCGGCAAAATTCGCTCGAAAGCAGACGGTCACCGACGCCGACAATCTTTAGAACAATTACCCATGAACACAGCAGACCGACCGATTCGCAAGGCGTGGGCAATCTATTTGGTGGCCTACGCCATCTTCTTTGTGGTGCTGTTCTATCCCTATCTGCAGTTCGTCGGATCGTTCGGCCTCATTCAGATTGTCTCGACCTTGTTGGACTTGGTCGCTATGGTGTGCCTCTTCCGTCACGTCCGCAGGAAGCCGATCCCAACCTTGGGATTTCGTGTTGCCTTGATAGCCATCGCGCTTCTCTTCGCAGCACGCGCAGCGGTCGTTGTATTCCTGCTGTTGTCAAATTTGCTTCCATGGCAAGGAGGTGCGGAACAATGGGTGGCTTTGTCAGGCTTGGCCGGTGTCTTGTTTCAGACTCCTATGGCGGCGGCACTCGTGCTGTATGCGATGGGAAGCCAAGCTCGAGCATCGGAGGCACGGAGGCCTTGAAGCCGATGTGATCGCCGAGGGCTGTGCTCGGCCAAAAGCGGACCTACGTCGAAAAGGGGGAACCAGTGCTGCAAATCTCTGAGCATCAAGCGTACCTGGCGATGCTTGCGTTTCTTGATGCGCAACATCGCTCTGGAGTTGAGGAACTTGGAGCCCTCATCGGCTCGATGTCATTGCTAGCAGATGGCCGCCCAGCAGACCCTGCTATCACGCAGGAGTGGAGAGCGGCATTAAAAATTGCTCTCACTTCACGATGACAGTTCGCGGCCACAACCGGACACTGAGGGACACGTTCGTGCGTTCACTGAATGAATTGCTGGAAATCCGAGAGCCAGCAATGGCGCTTATTGAACAATGGGCTCGGGAGGCCGAACTCCCCGTTGAGATACTGCCTCCATCCACAAGCAGAGGCGATGTCCTCGTTGAGCTTCAGGTGACCACCCGGTCGGTGCTCGGAGCCGTGGCATACGGGACGGGTGGCATCTTGATAGACGGGGGATGGTTAAGGATGCTTGGCTCGGGACACCCCAGATTGACTCGCAACATTGCGGCTTGGAACGCAGGGCGGTCGAACGGGTTTTGTCTTGTGGCAGATGATGCGGTCGGCGGATTCTTCGCGCTCAATGGCGGCGCTTTCGGTGACGACCAAGGAGTTGTTTACTACCTCGCACCGGACACGCTCAAGTGGGAGAGCCTGGGAGTTGGTCATGCTGCGTTCACGCAATGGGCGTTTACCAAACGCCTCCACACCTTTTACGATCAGATGCGCTGGGTAGGATGGGAGCATGAGGTGAGCGCCCTACCTGGGGACCAGTGCTTCAACTTCTACCCATTCCTCCACACCGAGCAGGGATCGACGCAGAGTAGCTCACGGCGTCCAGTCCCGATCTCCGAGCAATACGCACTCAACACCGAATAAATTGTCACGACCGCTACTTGAACCGACGGGGAGCGGCCGCTTTTGAGCAAATCGAACTTCGACCTAGGACCCAGCTGAGACCTTTGACGCAAAGTTTCGGTCCCTAAACTGCACAGGAGATCGAAATGGACGCTTCCACAATCGGTGCACCGCGCTCCCCCTGGAACAAGGACAAACTCGTCGGGCAGAAGCGGCCATTCAAGCTCAAGGAAATCTGGGCGATCCGGACGCGGCTCCAACTGTCATGCCGGACCCGCGACCTTGCGCTCTTCAACCTCGGTATCGACAGCAAGCTTCGGGCCTGCGACCTGGTCAAGCTACGAGTGCGCGACGTTGCCAATGGCGACAGGCCAGCGGCCCGCGCGAAAGTGATCCAGCAGAAGACCGGACGACCGGTCCAGTTCGAACTTACCGAGCCAACCCGCGTTGCGGTGTCCGGTTGGATCCATTCAGCGCATCTTCATCCCGAAGACTTCCTCTTCCCGAGCCGGGTTCATGCGTCGCCACACCTCGGAACACGGCAGTACGCGCGCATTGTCGATGGCTGGGTGGAGGAGATCGGCCTGGACTCTGCCGACTACGGCACCCATTCGATGCGCAGGACCAAGGCTTCCTTGGTCTACCGCCGCACCAGGAACCTTCGCGCGGTGCAGTTGTTGCTCGGACACACCAAGCTTGAAAGCACCGTGCGTTACCTCGGGATCGAAGTTGAAGACGCCCTGGAAATAGCCGAACAGACGGAAGCCTGACCTGCCCTGGCGCCCCAAAGCGACGGGGCGCCGGAGAGGGCAGAATGCGGCCACAAGCGGACCTACGACCAACACATGCAGGTAACAGGAAAACTGAGTCGCGTCATTCGCAACGGATACGAACGCACTCTCGAAGTCGTTGTCGACGGCTGGGCCGTTTATTGGATAGGGGCCATTGAACCTCAAGAGAACAATCGGGAAGCTGAGCGCTTCGTGGAAGGAAGCGAGCTCTCTTTTCAGATCAAGGTTCAGTTTGTCAACGAAGTCCGTCCGCAAGTTTCTTCAGCAAACCACTCGTTTGTGCAGCCGACGGCCTCGTCGCCCCGCTGCGAGATCGCAACCACCGTCCTTGATATCTCTGACGCCTACAGCTTCCATTGCCCAATCTCAGAAGGTGGGCCGGCAATTCTTGTGGAAATGGAAAGGAGCCACTCCTTAAAAGTAGGGGAAGCCATCGAGTTCACCGGAGAACTCGCTGTACTCGAAATTGATGACTGACCGGCGCTTTTTGGAGGGGAGTCTATGGCGGCTTCGGTCCTCTTCGCGACGGCAGCTGGACCGGCTACAGTCGGCCAGAACCGGCCGCTCACCGCGGTGGTAAAAACTCGGCCATAAGTGGACTTCCAGAAATTTGCATGATGCAGATCATCGTCTCTTCGCTTGAAGATGCAGGATTTCTTAGAGCAGATGTTGCTGATGCGGCGGCTGGGTTGACGCGTCTCGGCATTGCCACTGACTCCCAGATGGGATCGTTCTACCTTCGATATGACGGACCATTGTCAAGTGAGAACACGGGCTTCGTACTGCTAGATGTTGTTGGTGCACGACCTCAGGAATCCATCGAGGCTTCCACAGCATTGGTCCGTAGCAAATTCGGCTGGCCAGAACGATATGTGGTTTTGACTAGCTTTTTGGGTGGGGGCGTGATGGTCTACGATGTTTTGACCGAACAGGTCTACGACGTCGACTTCGAAGGCGGCGACGCTTTGCTCAAGGATGGTGGCCTCGAGTCTCGCTACTCGTCGTTCCTGGAGTTTCTGCGCTTCTTCTTTGGCGAGGCATCAGCTACCGTCTGACAAGGCCTGCATGCGGCCAATACCGGTCTGTCACCACGTCGGGCCGAATTCAGTCAGGCCCAATCGTTGGGAGCGGTGGCACTGATACTGGAGTAGTTGATTGCAAAAGCGCCAGAAAACGAAGCGCGGCATGCCACGTGATTTGGTTGCGGCCCTCGTCGTCGTCACGTTTGGTCTAGCTGGCGTACTTGTCACCCTCTATGGCGAGAAGTGGTTCGGCTCACCTGCGCAGCGATGCCATGATTCTTGTGCCGCTCAGAACAAGGAGGGTGTGATGGCTCTTGTGTATCCAAAGACAATGACAGGATCTAAGGATGGCCCTCGCGAATGCCATTGCCGTTGAGGTCAACGGTAGCTGAGCGTCTGCTTTCTGGTGCCGCTTCTCGCCGCATCTGGCTCGACGGTCTGAATATTTTTGCCGCTACAGTCGGCCAGAACCGGTCGTCCGAGTCGCCAGGAGAACTATGACAGTCGTCGTTGAAATAGTTCGTACCCACGGCTTCAACAAGATCAAGTGTGCAAGCACTCTGTGTTCAGTGGCGCACCTAGCGCTTTTCGAGGCTCAGCGATTGGTCAACGCTATAGATGGCGGAGCTACTGCAGAGGTGGTGCTTGGGTCGCTGGGTGATGCGGAGCAATTGATAGGTTTCTTGCAGTTCGACGGTGCAACGGCACGGCGCATCTGACTTGGTGGGGACCGGCTCGAATTTCTTGCTGGTGGGACCGACCGCAGCCTGCTACGGCAGAATCCGGCCAGGAGCCGACCTTCACCGCCTCGGTCTACCTTCCAACCCAACTCGCCAATCACAGAAACATGACAGTCGCAATGTCACCGCTGTGGATCAAGCATCCTGACATCCCATGGGGTAGCGTCGGGTGGCGCATGGGATGGGGTGAGGCGTACTGGGGGCAATGGAGAATTTTCTTCCTGGCCCTGAAGGAAGAAGAGCGACAGCGCTACCGAGAGACCTGGCCGGAACCAGAGTCATGGCGGGGGCTGTATGCATTTATTGAGTCGGGTGAACCCCCACCCTGGGCAATCGAACACAGGAGAAAACTGGCTGGGCCGTATCCCCTACCGAGTACCGAAGAGTCCAACATCTGCGAGCACTACCGGGTTGTATGGTTGGTCAGGTGCCACATGAGCAAGCTCGGCGTCTACGAAGTACCTGCGAGATTTCCGTCGCCGTATCTTGGGCAAGCACTGGATGAGGGCGACGTGACGTTCTATGCGGAACCGAACGGCGCCTGGTGGCGTTTGGCGATGCCGAAAAGTGGCGGGCTTATCCTGAACCGACTGACCCAACCAAACGCCCCTGACACGCTGCTGTTCCGTAAGGCATAGCGGCTGTCGGCCAGAACCTGTCATTCGCCGCCGAGCTTCTTCGCCGCATAGCGGACGTTCGCAGCGCCCTCGCAACACCCTAGATGGTGTTTGGTCCGCTCCTCACCGAAGCGCGTGTACACCCACTTGGCTTCCATGAACAATCAAGGCGAACCGATATTCGAGCTTTGTCCCGACTATCGAAGAGTCCACTGACTCCCATTGGCTGCAATCGCTAATGCACAAAAAATGCTCCGTGTAAAGTTCTCCACCTCAATACTTATTACTGTCGGATCTCTCATTCCAGTTGCCGCTATGGCAAGCAGCGAGACAGCCGCCATTGCGAGATACTTCGGCGCGTCGGGGTACGCGGTCTCTGCCATGAAGACATCCGCTTCAGCAAATAGGACTCGCAATCCTGGTCTTGCGGACGCCCTTGAAGCTTCCCTGAAGTATTTCGACGCAAGTGCATACGAAGAACTGATCGGCGAAGCTCTTGACCGGCAGCTAACGTCAGGAGAGGTTCAGGAGTTAATTGGCTTCACTAGCAGCGAGGCTGGGCGAACAGTCGAGGCAATATTTCGTGTGGGAAATACCAAGTCGGATATCGCTGCTGTTGAGAAGAAAATTCCTGCTCGACTCAAGCCAGCGGTTGATCGGTTCGTCACGTCTGCGGCGTTCAGTCGCGTTCTCGCCGCAATTGAGTCCGATGAAGCGAGTGCGGCCCGCCGGGCGTACGGAGAAGAGCTCATGTGCGCGCACCTTGCCAACACGGATAGGGCAGCGCTGGAGCGGTTGAAACAGATGGGGAAGTGCCCCAAGCTCTGAGCGCCCTAAGCGGACCGGGGTGTGGCGGTTGTCCCTATTGACCCCCGGTAGCATGGGGCCGGGCCCGGCTAAGGGCCGCCATTCGGGAAACGCCGGAACTGCCAACGAGTACGGCAGCAAGAGGCGTCTCAGGTCGAGCATCCTATTCTTAGGGGTTTGCTTGCACAGCCGCGTGAACTATGGCGCTCAAGTTGCCAAAGAGCACGTTGCCGTCCTGCGGTTGGCGCACTTGACGATAGTTGGCATAAACGATGCGCAGCCCCTTGAGGAGCGTGTTCGCAGATACGCCAATCACGCGACGGTTCTCACCGTTGTCGGCACGTATTTCACTGCCCGTAATGAAGTAGAGAGCTTCGTTGTCTGCCTTCAGAACCTGAAAGCCAACCATCTTGAAGTCCGCCCCGCTAACCAAGTTATTGAGTGTGGCCTGCGCTTCGGCATTCGTGCGGGAGAAGAAAGTTAGGTCTTTAGAAATTGCTCCGCCAAGTAAGCGGACAAACTCCGGACGACCTACGCCGTCCATGGGTCGCAGTTGACCATCTCGGTCAAGCATGACCGCCGACACGACCCAGTCGGAAGCACTCACCGATTCAGAAGGCGCTTCTTTCCTCCACTTCGTCACTTCTTCGCACTTCAAAAATATCGCCAAGATTTTGCTCGATGGCCCGGTGCCCTTGGCTGTCAGCTCGATGAACTTTTTCTCCCCTTCCGTTTCGCCGATCTTGCAATAGCCCGGGGGCGAAGGCAGCTCAATCGATCTACCCGCTAGCGCGTATTGTTCAGAATGAGCATGAGTCGCTGCGAGCACCACCATCGCGATGCTTGCGAATCGCGCAAGCACCGGAAGGCGGAATCTTGGTCGAGTGGTCACTATTTTCCTTACGTCGTTTGCTGCCCTCGATGAATGTACTTGGGCGTCACAAGGAGGAGCCACTCCTGAGGTCGGCATCGGGCGGGGGCGAACCGCACCGAGCGTCCGCTCTGAAGAAGCACAACAGTCTGCAAAGGGCCCGATGCGGTCCTTCGATCCGAGAGGTCGACCGACTGCTATGCAGCGATCACGGTCTGTCGTGCATCTGCAATTGACGTCCGCTTCTTGCCAGTGACCTGCCCTTCAACGCGGCGGCTCCGACTACCAACGGGAAGAAAAGCTGGCCACAAAAGCCGGGGCGATTCAGTTCACCCTGTGCTGTTAGCCTTGCATGGTAGGCAGGGCCTCTGCCACGCCAACTCCGGCCATCGCGCCCAATTTTTTAGAAGTGAACTCACCATGACCAGCCCGCTGTACAACGCCTCCGTTCCCGTCATGCAGCAGATGCTGCGCGCCCTGTCCGACGTGCTCAAGAAGGCCGAAGACCAGGCGACGCAGAAAAATATCGATCCCAATGCGCTGCTGCAGGCGCGGCTGTTCCCCGACATGTTTCCGCTGGTACGTCAGGTACAGATCGCCGCAGACTTCTCCAAGGGCATTGCCTCCCGCCTGGCGGGTGCCGAGGTGCCATCCTGGCCCGACACCGAGGTCAGCTTCGCCGACCTGCAAGCGTTGATCGCCAAAGCTCTGGCCCATATCGGCTCCTTCAAGCCTGAGCAATTTGATTCCAGCGAGAGCCGCGAGATCGTGTTGCGCCCCGGCACCCCCAAGGAAAAGAAGCTGACCGCAAGCGCATACCTTCTGCACTATGGACTGCCGCAGTTTTTCTTCCACGTGACCACCACCTATGCCATCTTGCGCCACAACGGTATGGAGATCGGCAAGCGCGACTACATGGGTGCCTACTGACCCAAGACGGGCAGGCGTTCAGCCACTCTGGGCACTGCCGCTCGAAGTGCAAGCGTGCACGGCAACCCCAATGTGTTGACGCGCGACATCGGCACCTCATCGCTGGCGCAGGGTTGCGCTGGGCAACGCACCACGGTGCAGGTCGAACGCTACGACGGCGTGCTGCCACCGACTCGCGCCTTTGAGCCACCAACGACGGTCCTCCGAGGGGCCTTCATCACCCGATGAAGGCCCCTTGAAGGCGCCGCGCCAGAGCCTGGGCCTGCTGCCGGCACTCGAACGCGGTGTTCAACGGCCGGCGTACGGCAGCGACGAGTGATGCACGACGATGCGAAGCTCGCCGGCACCGTCCTTCACGAAAGTCCAGGTCTTGTCGACCGTGGTGACCTTGCCGTCCGGGTCGGTGAACAGCACGTTACCCAGCGTGCTGGCCACGTCGCCGTGGATGAGCACGGCAGTGTTGGCAATCTCGCATTTCGTCCAGCCCTTCAGGGCGAAGCCGGTGTCGTTGGGAAAGGCAGGGTTGCCGCCCACGAAGTACGCCAGCGCGCCGTCGCGAGCGGTGCGGAAGGTCTGCGGCGATGTCGTGAGCGTCGGCTTGAACAGCACTGCGCCCAGCTGGTAGGCGTAGGCACTGTCGATGACCTTCTCGGCCAGCGCCTTGGCGGCCGGCTGCCCTCCGCTGGCATTCGCAGCGCTGATGTCGATCAGCGCCTTGCACCAGGCCTGCTGGGCCCCCAGGACTTCCGCTTCCGTGATGCTCCGGTCGACGACTTTCTCCTTGGCGGCGACCGGCAAGATGGCCCCTGCGATCAGGAGGCTGGCGATGGCGCTGGGAATGAATTTTTTCATTTGGGTCTCCAATTGAAGTAGTTGGATACCGGAGCGGCCGGGTGGGTCGAGCCGAGACCCAAAGTGCATCAATACGACATGCACAAGGCATGATGCGCCGGCTGATTTGCTCTGAGTAAAAGATGCAAATGAAATGAATGGTTGTGCATTCGCGAGATAGCCAGGCGTGCAGGCCTGTCTCGCAACAGTCTGAAGCGGGCGCACACGAAGGACGGCGATGCAGCGGTTGCCGACATCTTCTGGCCTCGCGCGAATGAGTGCTATCGGCCAGAACCGGACCTTGGCTCACGCCGCCCAGTTCGCGAACATCCTAAGGTCACCAGGGGCCAACAACCGGCCGTTTTTTTGCGCCGGAACGATTCGGTCACACGCAGACACTCAACCTGGGACAGGTGTCGAACGAAAGCCATCCTCTCGGTCTGCACCAGAATTTCCCCCGATCTGCGAAGACCTCATCACATGCAACAACGTTTTCTGAATGCCTTGCTGGTTGCCCTCATCGCCAGCTTCGGCATCTCTGGCGATCCGGCACGCGCCCAGGCCCAAACGACGCCCAAGGTGCAGCCCGGCGAGGGGCGGCCTTACGAGATTGTCGACAGCGAGGTATGGGACGTGCCCGATCCGGTTTCAGGCCGCGGCTACCAAGTCTTCATTGCTTTGCCGCCGTCCTATGCGAAGCAGCCGCGGCAGCGCTACCCCGTGCTGTATGTGACTGACGCCGACTACGCTTTCCCGATCGTCCGGCAGTTGGGGCGCCGCCTGAACGTTGAAGGGCCTCAGATCGAGGAATTCATCCTCGTCGGTCTGTCTTACGCAAAGGGCGAGGACGGCGCGGTCAGTCGCCAGCGCGACTACACACCGACACCGAACGGCCCCAGCACCGCGCCTGCCAATGCGGTCCACGGTCAGGCGCGCGCCTATCAAGAATATCTGCGCAACCAGGTCAAGCCGTTCATCGCCGCTCGCTACCGGGCCGACCCGGCCAGAACAATCTTTCTCGGTCACTCCTACGGCGCCCTGCTTGGGATGCAGATCCTTTTCACCGAGCCCGGCTTGTTCAGCGGCTATATCCTCGGCAGCCCATCTCTCTGGTACGACAAGCGACATGCCTTGAAGCTCGAAGCGAGCTACGCCAAACAGAATCGGGACCTGAAGGCGAATGTCTATCTTTATGTCGGCGCCTATGAGGCGCTGCGCACAGGTGTTCGGCGCTACAACCAGACGGTAGACATGGTTGCCGACAACCAGGCGCTGGAGACGGCGCTACAGAGCAGAAAGTACCCAAGCTTGAAGCTGAAGTCAGCGGTCCTGAACGACGAGGACCATCTCACCGTCGCGCCGCGTGGCTTTACGCAGGGCATGAAGTATCTGCTCTCGGCGCACTGACAAATCACAGCGAGACGATGCAGCCGGGCGATCACTTGACATGAATTCTGGGCGAGCACTTTGCCATCGGCGAGCTCGCCTCGCACGTCGGCATGCCAGCCAAATACCGCGCCATCGTGTCGATGTCCGTCTCTGAAAAGGTCGTGCCGTTGGTCGCACCGTATCCGGGCTATCGACCGAAAACTTCCAATCACTGCATGGCCAGGTCCAGACCCATCCAATTGCAAAATTCAAAGGTGAGGAAGAGCACGAGGAACGCAGAAGCGACGAACGCCCCGCCCACCTTGATGGATGTCAGTACCACTGCAGCTGTCTTTTGATTCTTGTCCTTCTGTCCCCGTTCGTAGTGCCACTTGACGGCTAAATACATGCCCACGCTGAGCACGAGAACCTTGAAAATAACAAAAGAGATAGGGATTGAATTCATGATTGAAGGGATATCAATGGTGAAAGACGGCGAAGTGCCCGAGTGCGGCGATTAGCTCAATAGACCGATGAAGAAACGGAAATTCAATCAATCAATCAATCAATCAATCAATCAATCAATCAATCAATCAATCAATCAATCAATCTAACGAAACGGTTGCGGTGAGCTAAATGGGCGTCCGCAAGGCGCGTCGAAAGGCACGCAAGACATGGGTCGAAAGGCGGAGCAGTCTGCCTGCACCACAGAAGCACTCTCATCGTGCTGTCGAGTGTTCATCTTCCAGGCTGATACGTACAGAACCAGATCAGCTGAAAATTTTCATATCAGATGCAAGGAGGCCGGTAGTCGCGCCGGGGCGGGTCGACGTCTGATATGACAATCTCTGGAGCGGTCCAGAATGACCGTATCAGAAAGAGATGCCCCATGAATCGCTACGAGAAGCTTGCCGACAACATCGCTCAGCGTATTCGCGCGGGTAGCCTGAAGGCGAACGATCGCCTGCCCTCCGTGCGCGAACTGAAGTCGCAAATGGGCATCAGTGCGTCCACCGTGTTCTCTGCTTACTACCTGCTGGAGGCGCAAGGGCTTGTCGAAGCGCGGCAGCGGTCGGGATACTTCGTTCGAGCGGGCGCGGAAATGCCGACCAACGAACTCGCCGCCAGCAAGCCTGTCCTGCGGTCCATGTCGGTCGACGTCTCGTCGCTTGTCTTTCAGGTCCTTGCGCAGGCTCGCGAGCGCGATATGGTCCCGCTCGGCTCGGCCTTTCCGTCGCCAGAGCTGTTCCCCTTCGAGCAACTTGCCGCCGGCCTGACGCGAGCGCTCAAGCGGATGGATCCTTGGCAGACCGTCGAAGATTTGTCTCCAGGAAACGCCCAATTGCGCCATCAGATCTCCCTGCGTTACGGCAGCGTCGGGATGGATGTTCCTGCGTCTGAACTGGTCATCACCAGCGGGGCGATGGAAGCACTCAATCTTGCGCTCGAATCGGTGACGCAGCCAGGCGACCTCGTGGCGATCGAAACGCCAACCTTTTACGGTGCGTTGCAGGCACTGGAGCGGCGCGGTCTTCGCGCGGTCGAGGTTGAGACGCACCCGCGAACAGGCGTAGATCTCGACTCTCTTGCTCGCGTGATCGACCAGCATCCGGTGAAGGCCTGCTGGTTCATGCCGACCTTCCAGAATCCGATGGGCTGCACCATGAGCGACGCAGCCAAGGAGCAACTGGTCAGCATGCTCGCCACCCGCGCCATACCGCTGATCGAAGACGACGTGTACGGCGAGCTCGCGCATGGGGCTCGGAGACCGCCACCAGCCAAGGCCTGGGACCGGGATGGCTGGGTGCTGCACTGCAGTTCTTTCTCGAAATCCCTGGCACCCGGATATCGCATCGGTTGGGTAGCGGGCGGTCGCTTTGCAGCCACTTTGGGCCGCAACAAGTTGATGAGCTCGCTGGCGACGGCACTCCCCTCGCAACTGGCGTTGCAGGAGTACCTGCAACACAAGAGTTTCGATCGTCACCTGCGCGCCCTGCGGCATTCGCTCAGCCGCCAGCAGGCTGCATGCTTGCGATTAATCGATCGATACTTTCCAACTGGAACGCGGGTCACGCGCCCCGAGGGTGGCTATTTCCTGTGGCTCGCGCTGCCAGAAGGTATCGACTCGCTCGCACTGCACCAGGATGCTCTTCGGCTCGGCATAGGCGTGGCGCCGGGCCATCTGTTTTCAGCCGACCGCCGATACACCCGGCACCTGCGCATCAACTACGGGTATCTCGGCGACCCGCGCTTGGAAGGGGCTATCAGGAGTCTTGGAGATCTCGCCAACGCGCAGCTGAAATCTACAACTGGGAAATCGGAGCCCATCTTCGAGCAACGTTCGTCGAGACCCTAGTTTGCGTCAACGCAGGTCGAGGTCCGCCGCCTTCGACTGACTCTCAACGTCACGCGTGCCGCTTCTGTCCAGTCGCGGCTTAAAGAACCCGCAGCACCTCAAACTGCTGTCGGATTGGCGCGACCTGTATCGACACCTCATCCCCCTCGCATTTGCCCAGCATTGCCCTACCCAAAGGGGCTTCGCTGCTGATGACCTGAACCAGCTGAGTGCCGCTGACCAACGTCATGCTGCCCCCATCCGGGCCGAGAAAGAGCTGTTGCTGCTTGTCGTCGGAATCGACCAGGCAGACCAACGCGCCGAGCCGTATTCCTATGCTGGCGTCGTAGGGACGCGGGCGGAATTGGCGCCAGTTGGCCATCGCCTGGCGTATGGCTTCGGCGCGCCGAGCTTGGCCGGTGGCCAGGTAGGCGGCTTCGAGTCCCAATGTGTCGTATTTGTTTTCGGCGATGTTCTCTTCGTGAGTCGCCGTTTCATGGGCTGCCCGCACTGCCTGTTCGGCTTGCAGCAGGTCTTCGGCGAGCCGTTCCAGCACCTGCTGTTGCAGCAAGAATTTATCCATGACGAAAGGTCGGTATCTCGAACAAGCGGGGGCAGGTTTTGATTATGAGGGGCTCCAGAAGCCTTCGACGCTTCTGTGGGCTGCAGGTTGACTTCAGCAATGGGCCCGAAGGCGACGATCAGACGTCGTGACTGAAAGACAGCTCGCAGTCTGACGCGAACATTGAACGCAGTCATACCGAAGTCGACCGCAGCCGACACCAGTCCTTCGGACCTCGGCCTGCCCACCGCCCCGCCTCTCACGAAAGCTCAGTGGTACGCCCCCGCACATCCATCTGCAATCCGCCGCAGCGGTCGAACCGCCAACGCCACAGCCGCACTCATCGTGCGCAGGGCATCGGGTGCTCCTCGCAGCGAAATCAAGGAGGAGCCCGAAGGGCGGGGGACATTCGCGGAGGGGAGTACCCGGTGACCTGTGCACGCGCCCCCGACAACAGCGCCCCGAACAAAGGCCGCGAAGAGGCAGTCAACCAGCCGCCACAGCTAAGGAAACCCCCGATATATGAATGGTCATTGACCCCCTAGCATCGAGCGCTGCTCGCCTGTCAAGGTGTACGGATCGCGTCCTGGCGTCCGCCCGGTGACCTGGCGCCTGCCTCAGCTGCCCTTTCCTGCGATGACAACTCCTCCCGAGTCCGGCCCCACGCTGGACGCCGCCAGTCCCCTCCCCCCCGACATCGAAGCCGCCGACGAACCCACCAAGGTTCCCCTCGCCATCGAAGACTGGCTCACGGTCCTCATCATGGGCGCGCTGGCGCTCATCACGTTTGCCAACGTCATCGTGCGCTACTTCACCGACTCGTCCTTCGCGTGGACGGAAGAGTTCTCGGTGTTCCTCATGATCATGCTGGCGCTGGTGGCCGGCTCGGCCGCCGTGGCGCGCGACCGGCACATCCGCATCGAGTACTTCTCGGAAAGCGGCTCCATGGCGCGGCGCAAGCGCCTGGCGCAGTTCGGTGCGCTGATGATCGCCATCCTGTTCGCGCTGATCGGCGCGCTCAGCATCCGCATGGTCTGGGACGACTACCGCTTCGAGGAAACCACGCCCGGCATCGGCCTGCCCGCCTGGTGGTATTCGATCTGGCTGCCCATCGTGTCGTTCGCGATCGCGGGGCGTGCCATCGGCCTCATGGTCCGCCGGGGCCGCAAGACGAACTACAAGTCAGACGACGGCAACAGCAACAAGAAGGGCGACGCCAAGTGATCGCCACCCTGCTCTTCGTCGCCTTCGTCGTGATGATGCTGGTGGGCGTGCCCATCGGCGCCGCGCTCGGTCTGGCGGGCGCCGCCTGCATTGCGCTGGCCAACGCCGACGCGCAGTGGTTCGGCCTGCTGGCCGTGCCGCAGAACTTCTACGCCGGCCTGGGCAAGTACCCGCTGCTGGCGATTCCGATGTTCGTGCTGGTCGGCTCCATCTTCGACCGCTCGGGCGTGGCACTGAGGCTGGTCAACTTCGCCATCGCCATCGTGGGCCGCGGCCCCGGCATGCTGCCGCTGGTGGCGATTGCGGTGGCCATGTTCCTGGGCGGCATCTCGGGCTCGGGCCCGGCCAACGCCGCCGCCGTGGGCGCGGTGATGATCGCCGCCATGAGCCGCGCCGGCTATCCGGCCGCCTACTCGGCCAGCGTGGTGGGTGCCGCGGCGGCCACCGACATCCTGATTCCGCCCTCGGTCGCGTTCATCGTGTACTCGGTGCTGGTGCCCGGCGCCTCGGTGCCAGCGCTGTTCGCGGCCGGCATGATCCCCGGCGTGATGGCCGGCCTGGCGCTGATGATTCCGGCCGTGTGGCTGGCGCGCAAGCACAAGATGGGCGCGCTCGAATCGACGCTGCCGCGCCCGCCGTTCTGGAAGAGCTTTCGCGAAGCGATCTGGGGCCTGGCGGCGCCGGTGCTCATTCTGGGCGGCATGCGCGCGGGCTGGTTCACGCCGACCGAGGCGGCCGTGGTCGCCGTGTTCTACGGCCTGTTCGTGGGCATGTGCATCCACCGGACGATCAAGGTGCGCGACCTGTTCGTGATCCTGCGCGAATCGGGCGAGCTGTCGGCGGTGATCCTGCTGGTGGTGTCGCTGGCGGGCATCTTCGCGTACTCGCTTTCCACGCTGGGTGTCATCGATCCGGTCACGCGCGCCATCGTGAATTCGGGGCTGGGCGAGTACGGCATCCTGGCGCTCCTGATCCTGCTGCTGATCACCGTGGGCATGTTCCTGGACGGCGTGTCGATCTTCCTGATCTTCGTGCCGCTGTTGCTGCCCATCGTGCAGCACTACAAGTGGGACCCGGTGTGGTTCGGCGTGATCCTCACGCTGAAGGTGGCGCTGGGCCAGTTCACGCCGCCGCTGGCCGTCAACCTCATGGTCTCGTGCCGCATCGCCAAGGTGCGCATGGAAGAAACCGTGCAGTGGGTGGGCTGGATGCTGTTCTCGATGTTCGTGGTGATGGTACTGGTGATCGCCTTCCCCGAACTCGCGCTCTGGCTGCCGCGCAAGCTGGGCTACTGATTTTTTCGATCCATCGACAGACAAAGAGGAGACCTCTCTCATGAAATTCCGCCGCACCCTGCTGGGCCTTGCCGCCGTCGCCGCCACGCTCGGCCTGTTCTCGACCGGCGCAATGGCGCAGGCCACCTACAAGCCCGAGTACAAGATGTCGCTGGTGCTGGGCCCGCCCACGCCGTGGGGCCAGGCCGGGAAGATCTGGGCCGACCTCGTGAAGGAACGCACCCAGGGCCGCATCAACATCAAGCTGTACCCCGGCGTGTCGCTCATTCAAGGCGACCAGACGCGCGAGTTCAGCGCGCTGCGCCAGGGTGTGATCGACATGGCGGTGGGCTCGACCATCAACTGGTCGCCGCAAGTGAAGCAGCTCAACCTGTTCTCCATGCCCTTCCTGATGCCCGACTACGCGGCCATCGACGCGCTCACGCAGGGCGAGGTGGGCAAGGACATGTTCAAGACGCTCGACAAGGCCGGCGTGGTGCCGCTTGCCTGGGGAGAGAACGGCTTCCGCGAAATCACCAACTCGAAGAAGCCGATCAAGTCGCCGGCCGACATCAAGGGCATGAAGATCCGCGTGGTGGGCTCGCCCATCTACTCCGACATGCTCACCGCGCTGGGCGCCAACCCCACGCAGATGAGCTGGGCCGACGCGCAGCCCGCGCTCGCCAGCGGCGCGGTCGACGGCCAGGAGAACCCGCTGTTCCTGTTCACGGTGCTCAAGATGCACACGGTGGGCCAGAAGTTCGTCACCACCTGGGGCTACGTGGCCGACCCGCTGGTGTTCGTCGTGAACAAGGAAATCTGGGCCTCGTGGACGCCGGCCGACCAGGCCATCGTGCGCCAGGCCGCGCTCGATGCCGGCAAGCAGGAAATCGCCATCGCGCGCAAGGGCCTGGTCGAAGCCGACAAGCCCGTGCTGAAGGACATCGCGGCCATGGGCGTGACGGTGACCAACCTCACGCCGGCCGAGCGCGACGCCTTCGTGAAGGCCACGCGCCCGGTGTACGACAAGTGGAAGTCGACCGTCGGCGTCGACCTGGTGGCCAAGGCCGAGAAGGCCATCGCCGCGCGCGCGAAGTAAGCCGCGCGTTGCCATCGGTGGATCGGGGCGGCATGACAATGTCGCCATGCACACCCTGATCATCGACACGGACCCCGGCGCGGACGACGTGATCGCGCTGCTGTTCGCCCTGGCGGCGCCCGAATCGCTGGCGATTCAGGCGCTGACCACGGTGGCGGGCAATGTTCCCCTGGCCAAGACCTCGCGCAACGCGCGCCTGGCCTGCGAATGGGCCGGACGGCCGGAGCTTCCGGTCTACGCCGGCGCCGAGCGGCCCCTGCAGCGCACACCCATCTACGCCGCCAACATCCACGGCCGAGAAGGCCTCACGGGCGTGGCCGTGCACGAGCCCGCCGTACCGCTGGCCGAAGGCCATGCCGTCGACTACCTCGTGCGCACGCTGCGCGCTGCGCCCGAGCACAGCGTGACGCTCGCCATGCTCGGCCCGCAGACCAACCTCGCACTGGCGCTCGAACAGGCGCCCGACATCGTGCGCGGGCTGCGCGAGCTGGTGCTCATGGCCGGCGCGCATTTCAACGGCGGCAACATCACGCCGGTGGCGGAGTTCAACGTGTTCGCCGATCCGCATGCGGCCGAGGCGGTACTCAAGAGCGGGGTGCCGATCACGATGCTGCCGCTGGACGTGACGCACAAGATCCTCACGAGCGACGCGCGCATCGCGCGGCTGCGCCAGCTGGGCAACCGCGCCGGCGCGATCGTCGCCGACATCCTCGACGCCTACGCGCCGCAGGAGATGGCCCACTACGGCATGCCGGGCGGCCCGGTGCACGACGCCACCGTCACGGCCTACCTACTGCGCCCCGACCTGTTCCAGGGCCGCCGCATCCACGTCGAGATCGACAGCCGCGAAGGCATGGGCTTCGGCCAGACCGTGGCCGACTGGCACGGCAGCCTGAAGCGGCCCGCCAACGTGCAGTGGATCATCGACGGGGAGGCGCAGGGCTTCTTCGACCTGCTGACGGAGCACATCGCGCGGCTGCCCTGAACAAAGCGCGCCCATGAAAAAAAGCCACGCTGCGGACAGCGTGGCTTTTTGTTTGGGTGCGGCAGCGAATCAGTGCTGCAGGATCTTGTTCAGGAAGTCCTTGGTGCGCGGCTGACGGTTCTCCGGGTGGTTGAAGAACTCGTCCTTCGGGCAGTCTTCGAGGATCTTGCCGCCCACGTCGATGAAGATCACGCGGCTCGCGACCTTGCGGGCGAAGGCCATTTCGTGCGTGACCACCATCATGGTCATGCCTTCCTTGGCCAGGCTCACCATCACGTCGAGCACTTCGCCAACCATCTCGGGATCGAGCGCCGAGGTGGGTTCGTCGAACAGCATCACGATCGGGTCCATCGACAGCGCACGGGCGATCGCCACGCGCTGCTGCTGGCCGCCCGACAGCTGGCCGGGGAACTTGTCCTTGTGCGCCATCAGGCCCACGCGGTCGAGCATCTTCAGTCCGCGGGTCTTGGCTTCGTCGGGCGTGCGGCCCAGCACCTTGATCTGCGCGATCGTGAGGTTCTCGGTCACCGACAGGTGCGGGAACAGCTCGAAGTGCTGGAACACCATGCCGACCTTGGAGCGCAGCTTGGGCAGGTTGGTCTTGGGGTCGTGCAGCGGAATGCCGTTGACGGTGATCTCGCCCTTCTGGAAGGGCTCGAGCGCGTTCACGGTCTTGATGAGCGTGGACTTGCCGGAACCCGACGGGCCGCACACCACCACCACGTCGCCCTTGGAGATGTTCACCGAGCAGTCGTTGAGCACCTGCACCGGGCCGTACCACTTGGAGACGTTCTTGATTTCAATCATTTTTTCGGACATTTGTTTCTCTCCGGTTCAGTTCAGCCACTCAATCAGCGAATGATGGCGATTTTCTTGTGCAGGCGCTTCACCAGCCAGGAAAGGGCGTAGCACATGGCGAAGTACACGACCGCCGCCAGCAGGTAGGCCTCGATCGGACGGCCGAAGTTCTTGCCGGCCGTTTCGAAGCCCTTGAGCATGTCGTAGGCGCCGATGGCGTAGACCAGCGAGGTGTCCTGGAACAGGATGATGGTCTGCGTGAGCAGCACCGGCAGCATGTTGCGGAAGGCCTGCGGCAGCACCACGAGACGCATGTTCTGGCCGTAGGTCATGCCCACCGCCTGGCCCGCGTTCACCTGGCCGCGCGGGATCGACTGGATGCCCGCGCGCATGATCTCGGAGAAGTAGGCCGCCTCGAACGCCACGAAGGTGATCACCGCCGAAATCTCGGAGCGGTAGTTCGAGCCGAGCGAACCGAACATCGAATAGAACGACGCCGGCACCAGCAGGAAGAACCACAGGATCACCATCACCAGCGGGATGCTTCGCATGCCGTTGACGTACAGCGCCGCGGGCGCATCGAGCCACTTCTTGCCCGACAGGCGCATGAGCGCCAGGATCGTGCCGAAGATCACGCCACCAATGGTGGCCACCACCGTCAGCATGATGCTGAAGTAGAAGCCCTTGATGACGAAGTTGCTGATGACGTCCCAGTTGTAGAAGGACAGGTCGAGATTCATCATGTCAGTGTCCTCCGCCGCCAGCGCTGGCCGAGACGATGAAGCCCGGCACGCGGGTCTTCTTCTCGATGAACGCCATGAGCCGGTTGATGGCCAGGGCCGACACCACGTAGCACGCCGTCACCGCCAGGTAGACCTCGATGCCGCGCGAGGTTTCTTCCTGCGCCTGCATGGCGAACATGGTGAGTTCGGTGACCGACACGGCGAACGCGACGGACGAGTTCTTGAAGATGTTCATCGTCTCGCTCGTGAGCGGCGGGATGATGATGCGGTACGCCATCGGCAGGATCACGTAGCGGTAGTACTGCGGCGTGGTGAAACCCACCGCCATGCCCGCGTAGCGCTGGCCCTTGGGCAGCGCCTGGATGCCGGAGCGCACCTGCTCGGCGATACGCGCCGAGGTGAAGAAGCCCAGTGCCAGCACCACGAGGATGAAGCTCGGCACGCCCTTCATCACGGGGATGAGCGCCGGAATCACGTGGTACCAGAGGAAGATCTGCACCAGCAGCGGGATGTTGCGAAAGAGCTCCACCCATGCATTGCCGAAGCGCACCAGCCACGGACTGTCGGGCAGCGTGCGGATGATGCCGATCAGCGAGCCCAGCACCAGCGCGACGATCAGCGCCAGCAGCGCGACCGACACGGTCCAGCCCCAGGCCGAGAGCATCCATTGCAGGTAGCTCGGATATTCCCCCCCGGGGTCTTGCAGGAAGACCTGCCAATCCCAGTTTCCCATGTGTGTTTACTCCTTCAGCTTCTTTTCGAAAAACCGTCCCTTGAAAAGAAACGCCCACCGCGAAAGGTGGGCGTCCATTCACGCAGCGACGCGCGCTTATTCCTTGGTGACGTACTCTTCGGCCGGCTTGTCGTTCGGGTTGGCCCACGCGTTCTTGGTGGCTTCGCCCAGCGGCAGGTTGATGGTCACGTTGGCCGGGGGAATCGGCTTGAGGAACCACTTGTCATACAGCTTGGCGAGTTCGCCCGACTTGGCCTGTGCCTTGATGCTGTCGTCCACGGCCTTCTTGAAGGCCGGGTCGTCCTTGCGGATCATGATGGCGATGGGCTCCACGGCCAGCACGTCGTTCAGGATCTTGTAGTCCTTGGGCGACTTCGACTTGGCGGCCAGGGCAGCCAGGATCGAGCCGTCCATCACGAAGGCGTCGGCACGGCCGGTTTCCAGCAGCAGGAAGCTGTCGGAGTGGTCCTTGCCGTAGACCTCCTTGAAGGTCAGGTTCTCGGCGCGCTTTTGCTTGCGCACGGTCTGCAGCGGCGTGGTGCCGGTGGTGGTGGCGACCGTCTTGTCCTTCAGGTCGGCCAGCGAGTTGATGCCCGAGTTGGCCTTGACGACGATCTTGGTTTCTTCGACGTAAGTGGTCACGCCGAAAGCCACGTCCTTCTGGCGGGTGGCGTTGTTGGTGGTGGAGCCGCACTCGATGTCCACGGTGCCGTTCTGCACGAGGGGGATGCGGTTCTGCGAAGTCACGGGCTGGTACTTGACTTCGAGCTTCTTGCCGGCGGCCTTCTCCAGGTCCTTGATGATGTTGGCGCAGACGTCGTAGTGGAAGCCGGTGTACTGGCCATTGCCGAGCGTGTACGAAAGGCCGGAGGACTCACGCACGCCTTCGGTGATGGTGCCCGAGGCCTTGATCTTGGCCAGGGTGTCATTGGCCTGTGCAAAGGCGCCGCTGGTGGCGAGCGCTGCGACAGCCAATGCCAATACTTGTTTTTTCATACGAAAAGCTCCTGAGGGTGACTGAAACAAATAGAACGAAATTCTAGACACTCGCATTTTGCGGGATACCCGGACCAACCCGGTGCATTCCACGGGCATCGCCGCCCGCCTCGCACCGGCTGCGCCCATCGGGGCGCCAGCCTGGTGCAATCCAGACATTTCGCATTGTCCGACTTTCACTAAGCAGCCTTTGTGCCCGCGTTGGAGCGGCTGTGTGCGTGGTGCAAGCAGCGACCGGCGATCCCCGGCGTGCAACGGCCGAAAAAAACTGCCGCGACTGTAGTGGCGCCGTGGCCGGGCCGCCAATGCTGATTGCGGGGGGTCGTATGCGTGGTGCTTATAGATTGTGCAGCGCACAAATCCACAACCGTTCACCATTCACACTCGCCCGCTCACTGCGGCGGCTGGGTTCCAACCAGGTAGGACCACAGGGCGTCGGCCGTGCGCTTGGGCTGCAGGCTTTCGGACAGCCCGGCCCGGGCCGCCGAGCGGCCGGCGCCGCCCTTCACCGGGACCGGCGCGGTGGGCCGCTCGCGGTAGGCGCGGATTTCCATCTTGGCCTCCAGGCTGTCGATCTCGGGCGGCAGCGCGCTCACCAGCTTGCGCGCCTTGATCTCCTTGCGCACCGCGCTCTGCGGCAGGAAGGCGATGCCGTGGCCTTCGAGCGCCATCACCTTCAGGCCTTCGGCCATGTCGGTCTCGTAGACGCGGTCCAGGTGGATGGCGGTGCCCGACTCTTTCAGCAGCTGGTCGACCACGCGCCCGAGGTAGGCGCCCGGCGCATAGCCCAGGTAGGGCAACGGCTGGCCCGGGCGGCCCGGCAGCCGGTAGCGCGGCGCGCCCTCGGCATCGGCCTTGACCCAGGGGGCGACGGTTTCCTCGCCCAGGCTGACCATCTCGTACTTGGTGGCGTCCAGCTGCAGCGGCTGCGAGGGGTGGTGGTAGGCAATGAGCAGATCGCAGCTGCCCTCGACCAGCCGCAGCACCGCGTCATGCACGTTGAGCGCGATGAGCCGGCTCTTGATCGGCCCGAAGTGCTCGCGCAGGCTGGTGACCCACGAGGGGAAGAAGGTGAAGGCCAGCGTGTGCGGCACGGCGATCTCGATCACGTCCTGGCCGGCGGCCGAGTGGCCGCGCAGCATGGCGCGCGTGCTCTGCAGCGACTGCAGCATCTCGATGGCCTGGCTGTACAGCGTCTGGCCCGCGGGCGTGAGGCGCGTGGGGTAGGAGCTGCGGTCGACCAGGTCGGTGCCGGCCCATCCCTCGAGCGCCTGGATGCGCCGCGAGAACGCCGGCTGCGTCACGTGCCTCAACTGGGCCGAGCGGCTGAAGCTGCGGGTTTCCGCCAAGCTGATGAAGTCTTCGAGCCACTTTGTTTCCATACGCGGCGATTATGCGAGCGCCGCGCCATACTGGGCGCCCCCTCCTTTTCCCGCATGCGCCATGCCTTTCGACGACCTGCCTGAGCTCAGCGCCACCGAACTTTCGCGCAAGATCGCGGCCCGCGACGTGTCCTGCCGCGAGGTGATGCAGGCGTCGCTCGCCCGCATCGATGCGCTCAACCCGCGCTTCAACGCCATCGTCTCCCTGCGCGATGCGGCCCAACTGCTGGCCGAGGCCGACGAACGCGACGCCGAGCTGGCGCGCGGCGAACGGCGCGGCTGGATGCACGGCTTTCCGCTGGCCGTGAAAGACCTGAGCCACGCCGCCGGCCTGCCGACCACGATGGGCTCGCCGCTGTCGCCGCGTTCGCCCGCGCGCACCGACAGCCTGCATGTGGCGCGCATGCGCGCGGCCGGCGCCGTGGTCATCGGCAAGACCAACACGCCCGAGTTCGGGCTCGGCTCGCACACCTACAACACGGTGTTCG
Source organism: Variovorax boronicumulans NBRC 103145 (assembly GCF_001591345.1). Lineage (GTDB taxonomy): Bacteria > Pseudomonadota > Gammaproteobacteria > Burkholderiales > Burkholderiaceae_C > Variovorax > Variovorax boronicumulans. The sequence continues at coordinate 29,298 of NZ_BCUS01000009.1, forward strand.
GCGTCACGCGCAATGCCTACGCGTCCGACCGCAGCGCGGGCGGCAGCAGCGGCGGCGCGGCCGTGGCGCTGGCCCTGGGCATGCTGCCCGTGGCCGACGGCAGCGACATGATGGGATCGCTGCGCAACCCCGCCGCCTTCAACAACGTGATCGGCCTGCGCCCGTCACGCGGCCGCGTGCCCGGCGACCCGGAGCAGGAACTCTTCTTCCAGCAGCTGGGCTGCGAGGGCCCGATGGGCCGCACCGTGGAAGACACGGCCCGGCTGCTGGCCGTGCAGGCGGGTTTCGACACGCGCGTGCCGCTGTCGTCGCCGCACGCCCTGCCCTCGCCCGACGACCTGCAGCTGGACGGCGACGGCCGCGGCCTGCGCATCGGCTGGCTCGGCAGCCTCTGGCCCGAGCTGCCGCTGGCGCCGGGCGTGCGCGAACTCGGCGAGCAGGCGCTCGGCACCTTCCGCACCATCGGCTGCGAGGTCGAGCCCTGCACGCTGGACGTGCCGCGCGAGCACAACTGGAGCGCCTGGCTGCGATTGAGGCAACTGCTGGTGGGCGGCAAGCTCGGCGCCTACCTGAGCGACCCGAAGCTGTTCGCCCAGCTCAAGCCCGAGGCGCAATGGGAGATCGAGCAGAGCCGGCACCTGGACGCCGCCTCGCTGTACCAGGCCTCGCACTACCGCTCGAACGTGTACCGCGCGTTCCTGAAGCTCTTCGAGCGCTTCGACTTCGTGGTCGCGCCGACGGCGCAGGTGTTCCCGTTCGATGCCGAGCTGCACTGGCCGGCCGAGGTGAACGGCGTGAAGAGCGACACCTACCACCGCTGGATGGAGATCGTCACGCCCTTCACGCTGGCGGGCCTGCCCACGCTCAACGTGCGTGCGGGCTTCGGCGACGGCGGGCTGCCGATGGGGCTGCAGCTGGCGGGGCCGATCCATGCCGACCTCGACGTGCTGCGGCTGGGCCATGCCTACGACCAGGCCTGCGGCTGGGCGGCGCGGCGCCCGCCGGCCCTGTCCTGATCGGTTCTGATCAGATCGGCGTGAGCACGCCGCGCCCCGCGAAGTGCCCTTGGGCGTTCGCAAGGAAGTGGTCCACCGACTTCTGCGTGGCCTCGGGCGACCAGCCCGCCATGTGCGGCGTGAGCAGCACGTTGTCCAGACCGATGAGCGGCTCGGGGCGCTTGGGTTCGCTCTCGTACACGTCCAGGCCCGCGCCCGCGATGCGGCACTCGCGCAGCGCCTTCGCCAGCGCCTGGGTGTCGACCACGCTGCCGCGGCCGATGCTCACGAGATAACCCTGCGGCCCCAGCGCGTCGAGCACCTCGGCGTTGACCAGGTGCTTGGTCGCCGGCCCGCCCGGCGCGGCCAGCACCAGGAAGTCGGCCCAGGTGGCGAGCGACTTCAGGTCGTCGAAGTAGCGGTGCGTGGCGCCTTCGCGCGGCTTGCGGTTGTGATAGCCGATTTCCATGTCGAAGGCCGCCGCGCGCTTGGCGATCTTCTGGCCGATGGTGCCCAGCCCCAGGATGCCGAGCTTCTTGCCCGACACGTTCGGCGGCTGCGGAATGGCTTCGCGCCACACGCCTTCGCGGCACAGCCGGTCGAGCGTGCGGAACTCGCGCACGATGCTGATCAGCAGGCCGAAGGCATGGTCGGCCACGCAGTCGTCGTTGGTGCCCGCGCCGTTGGCGGTGGCGATGCCGCGTGCGCGCGTGACCTCGAGCGGCACGCCTTCGTAGCCCGCGCCCATGCAGCAGACCAGTTCGAGCGCCGGCATGGCGTCGATCTCGGCGGGCGTGAGGCCGATGACGCCGATGGTCAGCACCGCGCGGAACTTGGGGCCGTGCTCGGCGATGGCGGCGGCGCGCTGCGCGTCGCCGAAGGCGTAGGTCATGTCGTAGACCTCGGCAATCTGGGCCTGGTGGGCGCTCGAGAGGCTGTTGAGCACCAGCAGGGGAATCTTGGTCGACACGTCTGAACTCCTGGGGTCGGTGAAAAGAAAGAAGGGGTGAATGATCGGGCTAGAGCATCGGCACTGCTTCGCTCTTCTGCAAAGCCCACATCTGGGCATAGCGGCCCTGCTGGGCCAGCAGATCGGCATGCGTGCCGCGCTCGACGATCACGCCCGACTCGAGCACCAGGATCTCATGCGCCTCGACCACGGTCGAGAGGCGGTGCGCGATGACCAGCGTGGTCTTGCCCTGCGCGGCGCTGCGCAGCTCGGACTGGATCGCGCGTTCGTTGGCCGAGTCGAGCGCCGAGGTGGCCTCGTCGAAGATCACGATCGGCGGGTTCTTCAAGAGCGTGCGCGCGATGGCCACGCGCTGCTTCTCGCCGCCCGAGAGCTTCAGGCCGCGCTCGCCCACCGTCGTCTCGTAGCCCTTGGGCGTGGCGGCGATGAAGTCGTGGATGCGCGCGGCGCGCGCCGCCCCTTCGACCTCGTCGCGCGTGGCGCCGGGGCGGCCGTAGGCGATGTTGTATTCGACCGTGTCGTTGAACAGCACCGTGTCCTGCGGCACGATGCCGATGGCGCGGCGCACGCTGGCCTGCTGCACGGCGCGGATGTCTTCGCCGCCGATGGTGATGCGGCCCTGCTGCACGTCGTAGAAGCGGTACAAGAGGCGCGCCAGCGTCGATTTGCCCGAGCCCGAGGGGCCGACCACCGCCACCGTCTTGCCGGCCGGGATCTCGAAGCTCACGTGCTTGAGGATCGGGCGATCGGGCTCGTAGGCGAAGCTCACGTCCTCGAAGCGGACGGTCGAGTCGGCGCCCGCCAGCGGCTGCGCGCCGGGCGCGTCGCGCACCTCGCGCTCCTTCTCCATCAGCACGAACATCTTGTCCAGGTCGGTCAGGCTCTGCTTGATCTCGCGGTAGATCACGCCCAGGAAATTGAGCGGAATGTAGAGCTGGATCATGAAGGCGTTGACCATCACCAGGTCGCCCAGCGTCATGCGCCCTTCGACCACGCCCGAGGTGGCGCGCCACAGCATCAGCACCAGGCTCACGGCAATCAGCAGCTGCTGGCCGGTGTTGAGCATGCTCAGCGTGCGCTGGCTCTTGATGGCGGCCTTGCGGTAGCGGTCGAGGCTGGCGTCGTAGCGCCTGGCCTCGAACTCCTCGTTGTTGAAGTACTTGACGGTCTCGTAGTTCAGCAGCGAATCGACCGCGCGGCTCTGGGCCATGGAGTCGAGCTCGTTCATGGTGCGGCGGAACTGGGTGCGCCACTCGGTCACGGTGACCGTGAAGACGATGTACAGCACCAGCGCCGCGCCCGTGATCCACACGAACAGCGCGTCGAACTTCACGCCCAGGATGGTCAGCACCAGCGTCAGCTCGATGATGGTGGGCACGATGCTGTACAGCGACATCGAAATGAGCGAATGCACGCCGCGCGTGCCGCGCTCGATGTCACGCGTCATGCCGCCGGTCTGGCGCTCCAGGTGAAAGCGCAGGCTCAGCGCATGCAGGTGGCCGAACACCTGCAGCGCGATGCTGCGCGCCGCGCCCTCGGTGGCCTTGGCGAAGATCAGCTCGCGCAGCTCGTTGAAGAGCGAGGTCGAAAAGCGCAGCAGCCCGTAGGCCACCAGCAGCGCCATCGGCACGACGAGCAGCGCCTGCGCCATGTCGGGCTTGGGCGTCATCGTGTCGACGAGGTTCTTGAGCAGCACCGGCACGCCCACGTTCGCCACCTTGGCCGCGATCATGAAGCCGAGCGCGGCGATCACCCGCCACTTGTACTGCCAGAGGTAGGGAAACAGGCGGCGCAGGGTCGCCCAGTCGGAACGGTCGGAGCGCGCGGGCGGATGGCCGCCGGGCGCATGGGGAGAGGAGGAAAGGGCTTCGCCGCTTCGGCGCATGGGGGACAATCGTGGGTGTTGTTGTTGCTTCAGATTGTGCCCATGTCCTCCCCTTCCAGTGCCGCTTCCGCCGCAGCGGCCGCCGCCGCCACCCTCAAGAGCCTGCCCACCGACATGGAGCTGGTGCTCAAGGTCATCCCGATGCCGGCCGACTGCAACGCCAACGGCGACATCTTCGGCGGCTGGGTCATGGCGCAGTGCGACCTGGCCGGCTCGGTGATCCCGGCGCGCTACGCCAAGGGCCGCCAGGCGACGGTGGCGGTCAACGAGTTCATCTTCAAGCAGCCGGTGCGGCTGGGCGACATCCTCTCGTTCTATTCGAAGCTGGTGCGCTTGGGCCGCACCTCGATCACCGTGACGGTCGAGGTGTTCGCCGAGCGCTTCCGCGCCCAGGGCGAGTACATCAAGGTGACGCAGGCCACCTTCACCTACGTCGCGATAGACGACAACGGCCGCCCCCGTCCCATCGAACAGCCGGCGGCCTGAGCCGCCTTCAGGCGACGCCCATGCCGGCGTCGCGCACGCGCTCGAAGCACTCGAACTCGCGGTTGATCCAGCGCGCGTCGCGCCGCTCCACGCGGCGGATGTAGACCGACTGCACCACGTCGCGCGTGTGGGCGTCGATCTCGACCGGCCCGCGCGGGCTGTCCAGCCGCAGGCCGCGGAACGCATCCACCAGCCGCTCGACGCCCGCCTTGCCGCCGCGCGCGCCCGGCGCGCTCAGCGCGGCGTCGATGGCCGCGAGCCCGTCGTGCGCCGCCACGGCGAAGTAGCCCGGGCGCAGGTGGCTGCCGTACTCGGTCTCGAAGGCGCCCGCGAAACGCCGATTGGCCGGCGACTCGTGGGCAAAGGAATAGTGGTGGCTGGTGACCAGCCCCTCGGCCAGTTCGCCGATGCCGTCCAGGTAGTGGTCGTCGGTGGCGTCGCCCGTCGCGAGCAGGCGGATGCCGGTGTCGGCCATGCCGCGGTCGCGCCAGAACTTCAGGAAGATGGCGGGCATCTGGCCCGAGGGCAGGAAGAAGAACACGGCCTGCGGCTTGAGCTCGCGCAGGCGCAGCATGTAGGCCGAATAGTCGAGCGTGTTCAGCGGCACGCGCAGCATCGCGCCCACGCGCCCGCCGCCCGCGGTGATGCCGGAGACGAAGGCGCTCTCGGCGTCCACGCCCGAGGCGTAGTCGGCCACCACGGTGCACACGTCGCGCAGCCCCTGCTGCAGCGCCCAGCGCGCCAGCGGCGCCGTGACCTGCGCGATGGTGAACGACACCCGCACCATGAACGGCGAACGCCCGGGGATGCCCGAGGAGGCGGCGTTCATGATGACGGTCGGCACGCGCGCCTGCGTGGCGACGGTGCCGACGGCGTAGGCGTTGGAGCTGAAGTCCAGCCCCGTGAGCAGGTCGACGCGCTCGCTCTCGATGAGGTCCTGCGCCTGGCGCCGCGCCTGTTCGGGCGCGCTGCCGGGCACGTCGCGGCGCAGCAGCTCCACCGGCCGGCCCGCGATCTGCTGCTTGTGGTCGGCCAGCCAGACCGCCATGCCGGCGTCGAACTGGCGCCCGCCGCCCGCATAAGGCCCCGACCACGAACCGATGACCCCGATGCGCAACGGCCGCACACGCGCCAGCACCAGCGAGGGCGCCGCGAGCGAGCCCGCGAGTAAGCCCAAAGCATGCCGGCGCGTCGGCCCGAATGCTACTTTTTCAGTAGCACGCATCGCCCGTGTGGCGGGCGCTGTGGGCGGGTTGATGTCTGGAGCAGGCACGAGGAACAGTGTACGCAGCCACCGTCCGCAGGCAAGTCCACGGAAGGCTTAGACCTTCGAGAAATCGGGCTTGCGCTTCTCCATGAACGCACCGAAAGCCTCCTTCGCGGCCGGCTCGCGCAGCATGCGACCGAAGCTCGCGCCTTCTTCGCCCATGCGTTCGAGCACGGCGGGCATCTGCGTCTTCTTCAGCAGGCGCTTGGTTTCGATCAGCGCGCTCAGCGGCTTGGCCGCGAGCTTGCGCGCCTGCGTCTGGGCGATGCCATTGGCTTCGGTCGGCGGCACCACGCGGTTGACCAGGCCCACTTCGAGCGCGGCCTCGGCCATGAAGGGCTCGCCCAGCAGCAGGGCTTCGGCGGCGCGGTGGTAGCCCAGCATCTGCGGCACGAGCAGGCTCGATGCGGCCTCGGGGCACAGGCCCAGGTTGACGAAGGGCATCGAGAAGGCCGCGTTGTCGCCCGCGTAGACGAGGTCGCAGTGGAACAGCATCGTGGTGCCGATGCCCACGGCCGGGCCGCACACGGCCGCGACGATGGGCTTGGGGAAGGTGGCGATGCCGCGCAGGAAGCGGAACACCGGCGACTCCTGCGTGGAGGCCGGGCCGTTGAGGAAATCGCCGATGTCGTTGCCGGCGCTGAAGATCGTCGGGTCGCCCTGGATCAGCACGCAGCGCACGGCGGCTTCGCTCTCGGCCGTGGCGAGCGCGTCGGCCAGCGCGGCGTACATGCTGCTGGTGATCGAGTTCTTCTTGTCGACGCGGTTGAAGGTGATGGTCATCACGCCGGCTTCGGTGTGGACGAGGATGTCGCTCATGGGATTTCCTTGAAACAAAAAATGGACAACGCCACGCTCATCGAGCGTGGCTCCTTCGGGAGACACCGCGGAACCGGCTTTGCCGGGCCGCAGGTGTCGCCCCCTGCAAGGGGGTTGGCGGCCACACGAAGTGGGCAAGCCTGGGGGTGTGCATCAGATCAGCGATTCGCGGACGAAATCGAGGCGGTCCTGGCCCCAGAACATCTGGTCGCCGACGAACATGGTGGGGGCGCCGAACACGCCGCGCTCCACCGCCTCCTGCGTGACCGCCTTGAGGCGGTCTTTCACTTCCTGCGCGCCGGCCAGCGCGAGCAGGCCCGCAGCGTCGAAGCCCGCATTTTGCAAGACGGCGCCGACGGTCGCGGGGTCGTTGAGGTTCTTCGGCTCGACCCACATTGCATGGAACACCGCGTCGATGTAGGCGCCGAAGCGCTCGGGCATCTGCATCTGCACGCCGGTGGCGCCGCGCATCAGCAGCAGCGTGTTGATCGGGAAGTGCGGGTTGTGCACGAAGGGCACGCCGTAGCGCCTGGCGAAGCGCTGCAGATCGGTCGTGAGGTACGGGCCCTTGGCCTTGATCTCGGCGGGCGAATGGTTGCCCGTGGCCTGGAACACGCCGCCCAGCAGCATGGGCTTCCAGACCAGCTCGGCGCCGGTGTCGGCGCACACGTGCGGCAGCTGCGTGGCGGCCAGGTAGGCGGCGGGGCTGCCGACGTCGAAATAGAACGCGACGGATTTCGTCATGGGTGTCGTCTCCTTGGGGCTGTGCGTCGCGCCGCGATGCGAAGCGCGGCGCCGGTCAGAACTTCTCGGACCAGGGGCGCAGGTCCAGCTCGTGTGTCCACGCATCGCGCGGCTGCGCATGCAGCATCCAGTAGCTGTCGGCGATGTGGTCCGGGTTCAGGATGCCGTCGCTGTCCTTGAGCGCATAGCGCTCGGGGAAGTTGCTGCGGATGAACTCGGTGTCGATGGCGCCGTCGACCACGACGTGCGCGACGTGGATGCCCTGCGGCCCCAGCTCGCGCGCCATCGATTGGGCCAACGCGCGCAGGGCCATCTTGGCGCCCGAGAAGGCACCGAAGTTGGCGGCGCCGCGCAGCGAGGCCGTCGCGCCCGTGAAGATGATCGTGCCGCGATGGCCGCCGGCGGGCATCTCGCGCGCCACCATGCGCTTCGCCACTTCGCGGCCATTGAGGAAGCCCGAGAAGCAGGCCATCTCCCACACCTTGAAGTACTTGCGCGCGGATTCGGTGAGGATGCTCTCCGGCACGTTCGCGCCGATGTTGAACACCATCACCTCGATCGGCCCGACAGTCGATTCGATCTGCTCGATGAGCGCCACCACTTCTTCTTCCTTGCGTGCATCGCAGGCGAAGGCGTGGGCCCGGCCGCCGTCAGCCTCGATCTGCGCCACCAGCGGCTGCAGCTTGTCGAGGCTGCGCCGCGTGACGCAGGTGGCGTAGCCCTCGCGCGCGAAGCGGCGGGCGATGGCGCCGCCAGTGGCATCGCCCGCGCCGACGATGAGAGCGGTCTTGGTGAGCGTCATCGCGTCATTCCTTGTAGTAGACGATCTGGTTGGACGTGGCCAGCAACGCGCCCTTCTCGCTCCACAGCTGCGCCTTCTGGTCGAAGAAACCGTTGAAGAACTGCTGCCCCGCCGCGCAGCCCAGCAGGTAGCCCGTGCCGACCTCGGCCAGCTCGGCGGCGCCGACATGGAAGTAGGTGGTGATCGACACCGTGCCCGCAGGCACGTGCGTGGCGCGGCGCAGCCACACGCGCGGGTAGAACACGTCGCTCAACGCGGCGAGCGAGGCGAAGTCGAGCGGGCGGGCCTGCGCGTCGCGCACCCACAGGCGCGTTTCGCTGTGCTGCAGGCTGCCGTCCCACTTGGCGGGAATGCCACCGCTGAAGGGGCGCATCTCGTACTGCTCGAGCCAGGCCACGCCCGACGGGCCGATGCGGATGCGATCGACGGCCTCGGGCTTGGGCGCCTCGGGCATCGTGAGGTCGGCCTGGCTCCAGGTGTCGCGGCGCGCGGCCGTGACCACGGTGGCGGTGGTCGTCATGTTCGCGGTGCCGTCGGCGCCGGGCTGCGTGATCGTCACCGTCCAGTGCTGCGTCGAGCGGTTGGTGCGCACGGCGGTCGCCTGGATGTCGAACGCGCCCTCGCCGAGCGCGGCCGCGTAGTTGACGGTCAGCGCGATGGGCGTGCCGAGCAGGTCGGGGTGCTGGAGCACCGCCTGCAGCGCCAGCGCCGCGGTGGTGCCGCCGAACGGGCCGACCATGTTCCAGTAGTCGGGACTCGTGGTGCCCGTGAAGTGCCCCACGCGGATGTCGCTGTGGTGCAGGGCCAGGGCTTTGTCGAGGGGGTGTGGGGTCGTGCTGCTCATGGTGATCGCCAGTGTGCCTGCGGAGGATGACGTCACGCAGTCGTGTGCGGGACGTTGGCGTGCTGCACTGCCGCAGGCGCGGTCAGCGCGGCAAGCCGGTGCAGCTTGTCGAGCGTGCTCGGCCACAGGCTCTGGCTGAACTGCTCGCGGAAGAAACCGAAGTGGCCGATGCGCCGCGCCTGCACGTCGGCCGGCGCGATGCGCTCGACCGCGCTCGGCGCGCCTGCGTAGAAACTCACGAGGCTGCGCGTGCCGGCGTGCGTCATCAGTTCGTCGTCGGTCATCGAGAGCGCGAGCACCGGGAAGCGCACGCGCGCATAGCTTTGCAGCGCGGGCTCACCCTCGGCGCCCACGCTGTAGCGCGGGTTCAGGCACCAGCGGCGCCATTGCAGGATCACGCCGCGCGGCAGGTCGCCGACCTTCTTCAGCTTGCGGCCGGGGAAGTAGCCCCACAGGCGCGTCGCCAGCGGCACCAGCACGAACCAGAAATACAGGATGCTGCGCCGCAGCTTCGGCGCGTTCTCGCGCCAGTAGCCGCTGCCGGCCGCGATGCTCACGAGGCCGTCGACCTGCCCGGGCCGCTGCAGGAAACCCGGCAACTGCGCGCCGAGGCTGTGGCCCAGCAGGTACAGCGGCTGGTCGGGCAGCGCGGCCTTGGCGGCGTCGATCACCGCCTCGTAGTCGCGCGCCCAGTCGAACAGGTCGGCCTGGAAACCACGCAGCGGCGCATCGCCGAGCGAGTCGCCGCTGCCGCGGTAGTCGAAGGTCCAGACCCGCAGGCCCTGCCCCGCGAGCCAGTGCGCGAAGGGCTCGTAGAACGACTGGCGCACGCCCATCGCACCGCCGATGACGATGCTGGCGCGCGGAGCGCCGGCGGGGTCGTAGCGGCGCACCGCCACGTGGGCGCCGGCGTCGACCGGCAGAACCTGCTGTTGCATGCCCTTCTCCTCAAAACAGACACGGTCCCCTCGCGAGACACCGCGGAACCGGCTTTGCCGGGCCGCTGGTGTCGCCCCCTGCAAGGGGGTTGGCGAAGCGACACGAAGTGCGCGAAGACTGGGGGTTAGCTCAAACCCTTTCAAAAATGCCCGCTGCGCCCTGCCCCATGCCCACGCACATCGTGACCATGCCGTACTTCAGCTTCTCGCGGCGCAGCGCGTGCACCACGGTGGCCGCGCGGATCGCGCCGGTTGCGCCCAGCGGGTGGCCCAGTGCAATGGCGCCGCCCATCGGGTTGACCTTCGACGGGTCGAGCCCCAGCGTGTTCATCACCGCGAGCGATTGCGCGGCGAAGGCTTCGTTGAGTTCGAACCAGTCGATGTCCTCGTGCTTCAGGCCGGCATAGCGCAGCGCGGCCGGAATCGCCTCGATCGGGCCGATGCCCATGATGTGCGGCGGCACGCCCTTGCTCGCGAAGCTCACGAAGCGCGCGAGCGGCGTGAGGCCGTACTGCTTGATGGCCTTCTCGCTGGCCAGGATCAGCGCGCCCGCGCCGTCCGAGGTCTGCGAGCTGTTGCCGGCCGTCACCGTGCCGCGCGCGGCAAACACGGTGCGCAGCTTGGCCAGGCCTTCGATGCTGGTGTCGGGGCGCGCGCCTTCGTCCAGGCTCACGGTGCGGGTCTTGGCGATCGACTCGCCGGTTTCCAGGTTCGGCGTGCGGTCGGTCACTTCGATCGGCGTGATCTCGTCGGCGAACTTGCCGGCGGCCTGCGCGGCCAGTGCCTTCTGGTGCGAGGCCAGCGCGAACGCGTCCTGCGCCTCGCGGCTCACCTTCCACTGCTGCGCGACCTTCTCGGCCGTGAGGCCCATGCCGTAGGCGATGCCCACGTCGCCTTCGCGCTCGAAGATGGAAGGCGACAGCGAGGGCGAGTTGCCCATCATCGGCACCATGCTCATGCTCTCGACACCGGCCGCGATCATCACGTCGGCCTCGCCGACGCGGATGCGGTCTGCCGCCATCTGCACGGCCGACAGGCCCGAGGCGCAGAAGCGGTTCACGGTGATGCCGCCGATGCTGGTGGGCAGACCCGCCAGCACCGCGCCGATGCGCGCGACGTTCAGGCCCTGCTGCGATTCGGGAATCGCGCAGCCGCAGATGATGTCTTCGATGGCCTTGGGGTCCAGGCCCGGCACGGCAGCGAGTGCGGCCTTCAGCGTGGTCGCGAGCAGGTCGTCGGGACGGTAGTTGCGGAAGTAGCCGCGGTGCGACTTGCCGATGGGCGTGCGGGTGGCGGAGACGATGTAGGCGTCTTGTACTTGCTTGCTCATGAAATCTGTCCTTAGTTGCGCACGGGCTTGCCGGTGCTGAGCATCCCCATGATGCGTTCCTGCGTCTTGGGGTGCACGATGAGCGAGCAGAACGCCTTGCGTTCCAGCGTCATCAGGTATTCCTCGCTCACGAGCGAGCCCGCGTCCACGTCGCCGCCGGTGACCACGTTGGCGATCAGGCTGGCAATGTGGAAGTCGTGCGCGCTGATGAAGCCGCCGTCGCGCATGTTCACCAACTGGCCCTTGATCGTCGCGGCGCCGCTGCGGCCGGCCACGCGGAAGGTGCGGCGCAGCGGCGGGCGGTAGCCGGCGTCGGCCATGGCCTTGGCCTGCTGCAGTGCCACGTAGAGCAGCTCGTCCTTGTTCGGCACGATCACGTCGCTGTCGAGCAGATAACCGAGCTTCTTCGAGTCGAGCGCACCGGTGCCGACCTTCGCCATCGCCGCGGCGGTGAAGCCTTCGGTGAGGAACGGCAGCAGGTCGGTGCCCGTCGAGGCCGATGCGTTCTCCGCAGCGCGGCGTGCGATGTAGGTCAGGCCGCCCGCGCCGGGGATCAGGCCCACGCCGACTTCGACCAGGCCGATGTAGCTTTCCATCGCGACGACGCGCTTGGCCGAGTGGATGGCCAGCTCGCAGCCGCCGCCCAGCGCCATGCCGCGCACGGCGGAGATCACCGGCACATTGGCGTAGCGGATCTTGAGCATGACGTTCTGCAGCTCTTCCTCCGCGCCTTCGACCGCGCCGATGCCCGCGACCACGAAGGCCGGCAGCATCGCCTGCAGGTCGGCGCCGACCGAGAACACATCGTCGGGCGACCAGATCACCAGGCCCTTGTATTCGGCCTCGGCCAGGTCGACCGCGGCGCCGAGCGCCTCTGCCACGTCGGGACTGATGGCGTGCATCTTCGACTGGATGCTCGCGATGAGCACTTCGCCGTCGAGCGTCCACACGCGCACGTCGCCTTCGTCGCTGATCGTCGTGCCGGCCGTGTTGGCATCGGCCGCGTTCGCGCCCAGCACGCTCTCGGGGAACAGCTGGCGGTCGTGCACGGGCAGCTTGCGCTGCGGCACGAATTTGTTCTGCGACGCGCTCCACGAGCCTTCGGGCGTGTGCACGCCGCCGGCCTGCGCGACCGGGCCTTCGAAGACCCACTTGGGCAGCGGCGCCGTGCTGAGTGCCTTGCCAGCGTCGATGTCTTCCTGCACCCACTTGGCGACCTGCGCCCAGCCGGCTTCCTGCCAGAGTTCGAACGGGCCCTGCTTCATGCCGAAGCCCCAGCGCATCGCGAAGTCGATGTCGCGCGCGCTCTCGGCGATGTCGGCCAGGTGCACGGCGGCGTAGTGGAAACCGTCGCGCAGGATCGCCCAGAGGAACTGGCCTTGCGGTCCTTCGCTCTCGCGCAGCAGCTTCAGGCGCTCGCCCGCGGGCTTCTTGAGCATGCGGCCGTACACCTCGTCGGCCTTGGCGCCGGCGGGCACGTACTCGCCGCTCTTCAGGTCGAAGCGCAGGATGTCGCGACCGGCCTTCTTGAAGAAACCGGCCTTGGTCTTCTGACCCAGGTTGCCCAGCTCCAGCAGCTTGGCGAGCACCGGCGGCGTCGCGAAGTTGGCGTAGAACGGATCGGTTTCGGCGTTCAGGTTGTCCTGCAGCGTCTTCACGACGTGGGCCATGGTGTCCAGGCCCACCACGTCGGCGGTGCGGAAGGTGCCCGAGCTGGCGCGGCCCAGCTTCTTGCCGGTGAGGTCGTCCACCACGTCGGGCGTCAAACCGAACTTCTCGACTTCCTTCAGCGTGGCCAGCATGCCGGCGATGCCGACGCGGTTGGCGATGAAGTTGGGCGTGTCGTGCGCACGCACCACGCCCTTGCCGAGCGTGCTGGTGACGAAGGCCTCGAGGTCGTCGAGCACCTGCGGCTGCGTGGTGGGCGTGTTGATCAGCTCCACCAGGAACATGTAGCGCGGCGGGTTGAAGAAGTGAATGCCGCAGAAGCGCGGCTTCAGGGCTTCAGGCAGCGCTTCGCTGAGCTTGGTGATCGACAGGCCCGAGGTGTTCGAGGCCAGGATCGAATGCTTGGCCACGTGGGGCGCGATCTTCTTGTACAGATCGAGCTTCCAGTCCATGCGCTCGGCAATGGCTTCGATGATGAGGTCGCACTCGCCGAGCTTGGCCAGGTCGTCTTCGTAGTTGGCCTGCTCGATCAGGCCCGCGTCGGCCACATCGCCCAGGGGCGCGGGCTTGAGCTTCTTGAGGTTGTCGATGGCGCGCGTGACGATGCCGTTCTTCGGGCCTTCCTTGGCGGCCAGGTCGAACAGCACGACAGGCACGCGCACGTTGACGAGGTGGGCGGCAATCTGCGCGCCCATCACGCCGGCGCCGAGCACGGCGACCTTCTTCACTTGAAATCGGGACATGGCTGAGTTTCGAAGTTATGAATCAGTTCGGGAAACACCGCGGAACCGGTTTGGCCGGACCGCTGGTGCTGCCCCTTGAGGGGGAGGCTGCTACACGAAGTGAGCAGCTACGGGAGTGGGTCAAGCTATCAAAAAACAAAAGGGAACCTCCGCTGCATCGGTGATGCGCTACGCCGAGTCCGACTCGGCACCTGGTGTCGATGGCGATTCGTCTGCTTCCAGTGAGTTTGCAAAGAGAACCAGTCCTCCAAAACCCAACAGACCGCAGATCGCCCAACCGAAACCGACCCACCACGGGAATGCCATCGCGCCGCCGCCACCTCTGTACCCGGGTGCAAGGGGGACAGTTGCGAGTACCCCAATAAAGGTGATGACAGCGGCCGCACCAGCAGCAACCACCACGAGAGCAAGGCCACCGATCAACTTTCCCGACGAGACGCTCATGTCACCTGCCCTCCGTTGCACACTTACTGCACACGGTTCCAGGTTTGGGTGCGCCAGAAGGGGCCGAGGTAGCCGCGGACTTCGAGCTTCTTGCCGCCGTCGATCGGCGTGAAGCTCGCGCGGTATTCCTTGCCGTTCTCGGGGTCGAGGATCTTCCCGCCTTCCCAGACGTCCTTGCCCTCGGCCTTCTTGCCGCCACGGATGATCTCCAGGCCCGCGATGGGCTTGCCCTTGCGGTCGTCGGCGCATTCGTCGCAGGTGGCGTCGGGCTTGGTGTCTTTCTTCAACGACTTCTCGATGCGCCCGAGCAGCGCGCCGTTGGCGTCGGCGATGCGGATCTCGGCCTTGGCCTCGCCGGTCTTGTCGTCGACGTTGCGCCACAGGCCCACCGGCGTGCTCTGGGCCATGGCCGAGACGGCGGTGACGGTGAACAAGACGGCTGCAAGCGTTGCTTTCATGAGCGGGCTCCCGGTGGGTCGATGAAGAAAGGCTGTGTGTCGCTTAGGCGAGTGCGGCGTCGGTGTCCATCAACACCTTGCTGCCGGCGCGCGCGGTACGCATGAGCATCACGGTCTCGGGGAACAGCTTGGCGAAGTAGAAGCGCGCGGTCTGCAGCTTGGCGACGTAGAACGGATCGTTGTTGCCGGCGGCGATTTCGCGCAGGGCCACTTGCGCCATGCGGGCGAACAGGTAGCCGAACACGAAGTGGCCGGCCACGCGCAGGTAGTCGACGGCGGCGGCGCCCACTTCGTCGGGGTTCTGGAAGCCCTTGAAGCCGATCTCGGTGGTGAACTTGGTGAGCTGGTCGCCCAGCATCGCGATCGGGTTGATGAACTCGGCCATCTTCTCGTTCACGCCTTCTTCTTCCACCAGCTTGGCGACGAGCTTGCCGAACTTCTTCAGCGAGGCGCCGTTGTTGCCCAGGATCTTGCGGCCCAACAGGTCCAGCGACTGGATGGTGTTGGTGCCTTCATAGATCATGTTGATGCGGTTGTCGCGCACGAACTGCTCCATGCCCCATTCCTTGATGAAGCCGTGGCCGCCGAAGACCTGCATGCACGAATTGGTCGCGATGTGGCCGTTGTCGGTGATGAAGGCCTTGACGATGGGCGTCAGCAGCGCGACCAGTTCGCCGCTGTCCTTGCGCACCTTCTCGTCGGGGTGGTTGTGTTCCTTGTCGAGCAGCAGCGTGCAGAAGATCTGCAGCGCGCGGCCGCCTTCGGCGTACGCCTTGGCCGTGAGCAGCATCTTGCGCACGTCGGGGTGCACGATGATCGGGTCGGCTTCCTTGTCCTTGGCCTTCACGCCCGACAGCGAACGCATCTGGAGGCGGTCCTTGGCGTAGGCCAGGGCGTTCTGGTAGGCCACTTCGGTCAGGCCGAGCGACTGGTTGCCCACGCCCAGGCGGGCGGCGTTCATCATCACGAACATCGCGGCCAGGCCCTTGTTGGGCTCGCCCACCAGCGTGCCGGTGGCGCCTTCGATCACGATCTGCGCAGTGGCGTTGCCGTGGATGCCCATCTTGTGCTCCAGGCCGGCGCAGAAGATCGGGTTGCGCTCGCCCAGCGAGCCGTCGGCCTTGACGTGGAACTTCGGCACCACGAACAGGCTGATGCCCTTGCTGCCCTTGGGCGCATCGGGCAGGCGAGCCAGCACCAGGTGGATGATGTTGCTCGTCATGTCGTGCTCGCCGGCCGAGATGAAGATCTTGCTGCCGGTGATGCGGTAGGTGCCGTCCGCCTGCGGCTCGGCCTTGGTGCGCAGCAGGCCCAGGTCGGTGCCGCAATGGGGTTCGGTCAGGCACATGGTGCCGGTCCACTCGCCGCTCGTGAGCTTGGGCAGGTAGGTCTTCTTCTGGTCGTCGGTGCCGTGCGCGGCCAGTGCCTCGTAGGCGCCGTGCGACAGGCCCGGGTACATGGTCCAGGCCTGGTTGGCGCTGTTGAGCATTTCGAACAGGCACTGGTTCACCACGAACGGCAGGCCCTGGCCGCCGAAGGCCGGGTCGCACGACAGCGCGGGCCAGCCGCCTTCGACGTACTTGGCGTAGGCGTCCTTGAAGCCCGTGGGCGTCTTGACTTCGTGCGTGGCCTTGTCGAGCACGCAGCCTTCTTCGTCGCCGCTGATGTTCAGCGGGAAAGTGACTTCGGCCGCGAACTTGCCGGCCTCTTCGATCACGGCGTTGATGGTGTCGGCATCGGTCTCGGCGTGGGCCGGCAGTGCCTTGAGTTCCTCGGCGACGTTGAGCACTTCGTGCAGCACGAACTGCATGTCACGCACGGGGGGGTTGTAGGTAGGCATCCGGGACTCTCCTGGTCGAAGCTAGATAGATTGGAAAAAACGAAAACGGAAAAACGAAACGGGCGGCCGTGGCGCTCAGCGCACGGTCTTGAGCCGGCGCGTGCCGCGCGCGGCGGGCGCGGACTCGGCGGCATTGGAAGCAGGCGGCGCGTCCGGCGTGGCGGCGCGCGCAAGGATGTTGTCGAAGCCGACGTTGGCGCGCCCGATGGAGCCGGGCACCTGCAGGAAGCGGGCTTCGTAGTGCAGCGCGAGGATCAGGCCGTGGATCTCGAAGCCGACCTGGCGCTCGTCGGCGTCGGCGCGCAGGTGGCCTTCGGTCTTGGACTGCACGATGGCGCGCAGCACGGCGGCCTGCCAGATGCTGACCGACTCGACCAGCGCGTCGCGCACCGGGCCCGGGCGGTCGTCGAATTCGGAGGCGCCGCTGATGTAGATGCAGCCCGAGTCGATCTCGGTCGAGGTGCGCTTCATCCAGTTGGCGAACATGGCGCGCAGGCGCGGCAGGCCGCGCGGCGCCTGCAGGGCGGGGAAAAACACTTCCTGCTCGAAGCGCGCGTGGTACTCGCGCACCACCGAGATCTGCAATTCCTCGCGCGAGCCGAAGTGGGCGAACACGCCCGACTTGCTCATCTTGGTGATCTCGGCCACGGCGCCGATCGACAGGCCCTCGAGCCCGATCTGCGCGGCCAGCGCCAGCGCGGCATCGACGATGATGGCCTTGGTCTGCTGGCCCTTGGGGGCGGCGCGGGCCGGCTTGACGGGAACGGCGGTGGCGGACATCGTGAAAGCTCCGAATAAAACGAACGGTCGTTCTATTTTGCAGGGGCTTTGCACTTTTGACCGCAAATGACCTTGGGCCGCGGTAGGTTAATCAAGGTTAGCCAAAGCAGGGGGCGACCGCCAGGGGGCCGCACCCTGCCCCCGCGGACTCAAAACTCCTGCGACACGGGCCGCAGCACGACCTCGTTGATGTCCACATTGGCCGGCTGCTCCACCGCGTAGACGATGGCGCGCGCCACCGAGTCGGCGGGGATCTGGTTGGCGTCGTAGAAGGCCTTCACGCCGGCGGCGCTCTCGGCGTCGCTGCTGCCGAACTTCAGCTCCGAGTCCACCGCGCCGGGCGACACGATGGTCACGCGCACGCCGCTGTTGCCCACCTCCACGCGCAGGCCTTCGGAGATGGCGCGCACCGCGTGCTTGGTGGCGCTGTAGACCGTGCCGATGGGCGTGAACACCTTCAGCCCGGCAATCGACGCGACGTTGACGATGTGGCCGCTGCCCTGCGCCTGCATGCGCGGCAGCACGGCGGCGATGCCGTAGAGCACGCCCTTGATGTTGACGTCGATGGTGCGGTCCCACTCGTCGACCTTGAGTTTGTCCAGCGGCGACAGCGGCATCACGCCCGCGTTGTTGACCAGCACGTCGATGCGGCCGAAGGCCTCGACGGTGGCGGCGGCGAGCTTTTCGAGGTCGGCACGCTTCGCTACGTCGGTGGCCACGGCGATGGCTTCGCCGCCGGCCTCGCGGATCTCGGCGACGACCTGGTCGAGCCGGTCGGTGCGTCGGGCCGCGAGCACCACCTTGGCGCCGCGTGCGGCCAGGTGGCGCGCCGTCGATTCGCCCAGGCCGCTGCTGGCGCCGGTGACGATGGCGACCTTGCCCTGGATGTTGTCTTGAATGGAAGTCATGGAATTTCCTTGGGGTGTGTTGAAGAAGTGCATGCAGTGTGGAAAATCCACGCGTTCCAGTAAATGAAACTCTGGCGACTTCAGAATTCCCAAAAAAGGAACACCCCATGTCCAACCGCCTCGAAGCCCTGCGCGTGTTCTTCACCGCCGCCGATGCCGCCAACTTCCGCGAGGCGGCCGTGCGGCTGTCGGTGTCGCCGCAGGTGGTAACGCGCGCCGTGCGCGAACTCGAGGAAGAACTGGGCGAGCCGCTCTTTCACCGCAGCACGCGCGGCGTGCAGCTCACCGATTTCGGGCGCCAGCTCGCCGAGCGCGCCCGCGTGGCCGTGGGCGGCGTGGACGAACTTTTCCACCGCATCGACCGGCGCGCGCTGTCGCAGCACACGGGCACGGTGCGGGTCACGGCGCCGCATGTGTACGCCCGGCTGATCCCGCAGGCGCTGGCGCCGCTGCTGGCGCAGCATCCCGGGCTGGTGCTCGACCTGCGGCTGTCGGAGCAGCATGCCGACGTGGTCGACCAGCAGATCGACCTCGGCGTGCGCGTCGGCCCGATGCGCGACGCGCGCTTCGTGGCCCGGGGTGTGGGAAAGATGTCGCTGTGCGTGGTGGGCTCACCCGCACTCATCGAGCGGGTCGGTGCGCCGCGCACTGTCGATGCGCTGTCCGGGCTGCCGGTGACGGCGCTGATCGACCACAGCTCGGGCCGGCCCTGGCCGTGGGCCTTCAGCAAGAAACGGGTGTTCACCGTGTCGTCGCCCGCGTTCGTGACGGACAACATCGACGCCGAATGCGCCGCGGTGCTGGCGGGCATCGGCTTCGGCCAGCTCATCGGGCCGCTGGCGCAGCCGTGGCTGCAGTCGGGTGCGCTGGTGGAGGTGCTGGCGGCCGAGGCGCCCGAGCCCTGGCCGATCCACGTCTACCGTCCGCAGCGCGCGCCGGTGCCGGCGCGCGTGCGGCTGGTGTACGACGAGCTGGTGCGCGTGCTCAGAGCTTGAAGGGCACCACTTCCTGGCGCTGCTCGCCCAGGCCTTCGATGCCCAGCGTCATCACGTCGCCCTTCTTCAGGAACAGCGGCGGCTTCATGCCCATGCCGACGCCGGGCGGCGTGCCGGTGGTGATCACGTCGCCGGGCATCAGCGTCATGAACTGGCTCACGTAGCTCACGAGCTTGGCCACGCTGAAGATCATGGTCTTGGTGCTGCCGGTCTGCACGCGCTGGCCGTTCAGGTCGAGCCACATCGCGAGCTTCTGCGGGTTCTCGATCTCGTCGCGCGTGACGAGCCAGGGGCCGATGGGGCCGAAGGTGTCGCAGCCCTTGCCCTTGTCCCAGGTGCCGCCGCGCTCGATCTGGTATTCACGCTCGCTCACGTCGTTGATGGTGCAGTAGCCGGCCACGTAGTCGAGTGCGCTCTTTTGCGACACGTAGCGCGCCTTCGTGCCGATGACCACGCCGAGCTCGACTTCCCAGTCGGACTTGACCGAGCCCTTGGGCAGCATCACCGGGTCGTTCGGGCCCTGGATGCAGCTGGTGGCCTTCATGAAGACGATGGGTTCCTTGGGCACCGGCAGGCCCGATTCGGCCGCGTGGTCGGCGTAGTTCAGGCCGATGGCGATGAACTTGCCGACGTTGGCCACGGGGCTGCCGAAGCGCGGCTTGCCCTTGACCAGCGGCAGCTTGTCGAGCTTGGTCTTGCGCAGCTTGGCAAGAGCGGCATCGCCGAGCTGGTCGGGACCGATGTCCTTGACGACGGCGCTCAGGTCGCGCAGCTTGCCTTCGTTGTCGATGAGGCCGGGCTTTTCTTTGCCGGGGTTGCCGTAGCGGACGAGTTTCATGCGTTCCTTTCAGTGCATTGAATGGGGAATCAGTAGGTGGAGCGGCCGCCCGACAGGTCGAACACGGCGCCGGTGGAAAAGGAGCAATCGTCGGTGCACAGCCAGCCGACCATCGCCGCCACCTCTTCCACGGTGCCGAAGCGGCCCATGGGAATCTTCGAGAGCATGAAGGCGATGTGGTCGGGGGTCATCTGGTCGAAGATGGCGGTCTTCACCGCCGCGGGCGTCACGCAGTTCACGCGGATGCCGGTGTCGGCCAGCTCCTTGCCGAGCGACTTGGTGAGCCCGATGACGGCGGCCTTGCTCGCACTGTACGCGCTGGCGTTGGGGTTGCCGTCCTTGCCCGCCACCGAGGCGATGTTGACGATGCGGCCTTCACCCTTCGCGCCCTGTTTGCGCATCTGCGCCACCACCTCGCGACAGCACAGGAACACGCCGGTGACGTTGACCTCCATCACCTGGCGCCACTCGTCCACCGGGTAATCCCACAGCTTGACGTTGGGCCCGGTGATGCCGGCGCTGTTGACCAGCGCATCGATGCGCGGCGCGTGCGCGAGCGTGGCCGCCACGGCTTTCGCGACCGAGGGCTGCTGCGTCACGTCGACCTTCAATGCGAAGGCCTTGGCGCCGAGCGCTTCGGCCGCGCGACCGGCGGCGGCCTCGTCGCGGTCCCACAGCGTGACGCTGCCGCCCGAGGCGACGAGCCGCTGCGCGATGCCGAAGCCCAGCCCCGTGGCACCACCGGTGACCACGGCGTGGCGGCCTTCGAAATCGAGCCGGTTCATATCGTGATGCCGCCGTCGACGGTGAAGTACTGGCCGGTGGCGAAGATGGATTCGTCGCTGGCCAGGAACACCACCACCGGCGCGATCTCCTCGGCCTGCGCGAGCCGGCCCATGGGCTGGCGCGCCACGAAGGCCTTGCGCGCGGCCTCGGGGTCGGCGTTGGCGTTGATGCGATCGCCCAGCGAGGGCGTGTCGACCGTGCCCGGGCACACGGCATTGCAGCGGATGCCGCGGGCCACGTAGTCGGCCGCCACGCTCTTGGTGAGGCCGAGCACGGCCGCCTTGGTGGTGCCGTAGACGAAGCGGTTGGGCAGGCCCTTCATGCTGGAGCACACGCTGGCCATGTTGATGATGCTGCCGCGCCCGGCCGCGAGCATGCCGGGCAGCACGGCCTGGATGGTCCACATCTGCGCGCGCACGTTGAGGCGGAAGGCAAAGTCGAGGTCGTCGTCGCCGGCCTGCTCGATGGTGCCGTTGTGCACCACGCCCGCGCAGTTGAAGAGCACGTCGAGCGTGGGCAGCTGGGCCACGACCGCGCCGATGGCGGCCTTGTCGAGCACGTCGAGCTTCAGGGCCGTGACGTTCGCCACGCCGGCGTAGGCCGACAGCAGCTGCTCGTTGACGTCGGTGGCCCACACATGGGCGCCCTCGGCCGCGAGCGCCAGCACGCTGGCGCGGCCGATGCCCTGGCCGGCGGCGGTGACGAGCACGGTCTTTCCCTTCAATCTCATGTCGGTGTCTCCTGGGGTGTTCTGCGGATGCGGGGTGGGTTCGGGTTAGGCCCGATGGGTCACAACTGTGAATCGCCGTATTCTGAATTGGCCTTACCACTTGTCCAATTCAGGACAACCCTTAAGCCGATCCACCGCCTCGCCCGCACCCACACCCTGCTCCCGTGCCGCTCCAGACCGTCGAACCCCAACGCCTCTATCGCCAGATTGCCGACCAGCTCCGGGGGCTGATCGCCAAGGGCGAATTCGACGTGGGCGCGCGCCTGCCCGCCGAGCGCGACCTGGCCAAGCAGCTGGGCGTGAGCCGGCCCTCGGTGCGCGAGGCGCTCATCGCGCTGGAGGTCGAGGGCTGGGTCGAGGTGCGCACCGGCTCGGGCGTGTACGTGCTCGACCGCTCGCACCGCGCCAGCGCGCCGGTGGCGCCCACCGAGTGGGGGCCGCTGGAGCTGATCCGCGCGCGCCGCGTGATCGAGGGCGAGACCGCCGCCATCGCCGCGCTCTCGGGCAAGCGCAAGGACGTGGACGCGATGACGCGCGCCATCGCCACCATGCGCGAGATGGCCGACCGCAACGTCATGCCGCTGGACGGCGACCGCGCCTTTCACCTGGCCATCGTCGGCGCCAGCGGCAACGTGGTGCTGGTCGAGACAGTGCAGGGCTTCTGGGATTCGCGCCGCGGCCCCATCTTCACGCGGCTGGGCGGCTACTTCGAGACCGTGACCTCGTGGCGCGCCGCCATCACCGAGCACGAGGCGATCCGCGACGCCATTGCCGCGCGCGACGCCGACGCCGCGCGCAGCGCGATGCACACGCACATGGACAACTCGCACCACCGTTTCAGCGCGAGCTGGCGCCGCGCCAAGCCCGCCTGATTTCTCGCCAGCCTTCCTGCCAGTTCACTACAACGGAGACACACCCCATGATCAGCAGCAGCAAGAACAGCAAACGCACCGCCCTCAAGGCCCTGGCCGCCTGCGCCCTCGCGGCAAGCGCGCTCGGCGTATCGGGCATCGCCTCGGCGCAGACCAAGCTCAAGTGGGCGCACGTGTACGAGACCTCGGAGCCCTTCCACAAGTACTCGGTGTGGGCCGGCGACGAAATCAAGAAGCGCACCAACGGCCGCTACGAGGTGCAGGTGTTCCCGGCCTCCACGCTGGGCAAGGAAGCCGACATCAACCAGGGCCTGACGCTGGGCACGGTCGACATCATCTTGTCGGGCGCAAGCTTCGCGGGCCGCACCTACACGCCGCTGGCGATCTCGTACTTCCCGTTCATCTTCCGCGACGCGGAGCACCAGCTCAAGTACGCGAAGAGCGACGTGTTCAAGGAACTCGCCAAGGGCTACGACGACAAGAGCGGCAACCACATCACGGCGCTGAGCTACTACGGCGCGCGCCACGTCACCTCGAGCGCCGCACGGCCCGTGGCCAAACCCGAGGACATGAAGGGCCTGAAGATCCGCGTGCCCGACGCGCCGGCCTACCTGGCGTTCCCGAAAGCGCTGGGCGCCAACCCGACGCCGATCGCCTTTGCCGAGGTGTACCTGGCGCTGCAGAACAACACGGTCGACGCGCAGGAGAACCCGCTGCCGACCATCGAAGCCAAGAAGTTCTTCGAGGTGCAGAAGAACATCTCGCTCACCGGCCACATCGTCGACTCGCTGCTCACCATCACCTCGGGCCCGCTGTGGGCCAAGCTCTCGGCGGAAGACAAGAAGATCTTCACCGAGGTGATGCAGGAAGCCGCCGAGAAGACCGGCCGCGAAATCATCGCGTCGGAAGCACGCCTGGTGGAAGAGTTCAAGAAGAAGGGCAACAACGTGATCACGGTCGACAAGAACGCGTTCCGTGAAGCGGTGCTCAAGGCCACCAAGCCCACCGACCAGGGCTACCGCCAGCAAGACTACGACCGCATCCTGGCCATCAAGTAAGCGAAGCGGCCATGACCGAACAGAAGATCATCGACGACGAAGGCCACTTCCACGCGGAAGACGAAGTGGTCGACCTGTCGGACACCATCGCCGAAGGCTGGATTTCCCTGGCCTTGTTCTGGATGCTGGGCCTGACGGTGTTCTACCAGTTCGTCACGCGCTACGTGATGAACGATTCGGCGGCCTGGACCGAGGAAGTGGCGCGCTACATGCTCATCGGCGTGGTCTTCGTCGGCGCGGCGGTGGGGGTGGCGAAGAACAACCAGATCCAGGTCGACTTCTTCTACCGCCACATGCCGCGTGCGATGGGCCGTGCGCTCTCGATGGCCGTCGATGTGCTGCGCACCGCCTTCTTCGTCGCGGCCGTCGCCATGACGGTGCAGATGATGCTGAAGATCGGCAACCAGACGCGCATGACCATCGTCGACCTGCCGATGAACGTGGTGTACGCACTGTGCGTGTTCGGCTTCGCCGCGATGGCGTGGCGTTCGCTGCAGGTGCTGCGCATCCACTGGCAGCGCGGCTACAGCGTGCTCGAACAACCCGAATCCACCTTGCACGACCGCTGAGGCGGCGCGCGCCGGCACACCTCGGTCAAACAAGGAGGCCACGCCTCCCGACGGAACCTCATGCTGAAAATCATCTTCCTGTTCTTCATGGCCGGCGGCATTCCGGTGGCCATCGCCATGGCCGGCGCCTCGCTGGTCTACATCCTCGTGAGCGACAGCACGCTGCCGCCCTTCGTGGTGATCCACCGCATGGTGAGCGGCATCGACAGCTTTCCGCTGCTGGCCGTGCCCTTCTTCATCCTGGCCGGCAACCTGATGAACAACGCCGGCATCACCACGCGCATCTACAACTTCGCACTGGCACTGGTGGGCTGGCTCAAGGGCGGCCTGGGCCACGTGAACGTGCTGGGCTCGGTGATCTTCGCGGGCATGAGCGGCACGGCCATTGCCGATGCAGCCGGCCTGGGCACCATCGAGATCAAGGCCATGAAGGAGCACGGCTACTCCACCGAGTTCGCGGTGGGCGTGACAGCCGCCTCGGCCACGCTGGGCCCGATCATTCCGCCGAGCCTGCCCTTCGTGATCTACGGAATGATGGCCAACGTGTCGGTGGGTGCGCTGTTCCTGGCGGGCCTGCTGCCGGGTGCGCTGATGGCTATCCTCATGATGCTCACGGTGGCGTACTACGCGCACAAGAACAAGTGGGGCGCCGACGTCAAGTTCTCGCGCACGCGCCTGTTCAAGGCGCTGATGGAGCTGGCCGTGGTGGTCGGCTGGCCGTTGCTGCTGTGGGTGCTGGTGACCAAGCTGGGCACGCCGCCGCAGCTCACGGTGTTCGCGGGGCTGGCTTCGCTCTTCGTGCTGGACAAGATCTTCAGCTTCGAGGCGCTGCTGCCCATCATGACACCGGTGCTGCTCATCGGCGGCATGACCACGGGCCTCTTTACGCCCACCGAGGGCGCCATTGCGGCCTGCGTGTGGGCCATGATCCTGGGCTTCGCGTGGTACCGCACGCTCTCGTGGAAGATGTTCATCAAGGTCTGCCTGGACACCATCGAGACCACGAGCACGGTGCTGTTCATCGTGGCGGCGGCCTCGATCTTCGGCTGGATGCTCACGGCCACGGGCGTCACCACCAGCATCGCGAGCTGGGTGCTGAGCTTCACCCAGGAAGCATGGGTATTCCTGCTGCTGGCCAACCTGCTGATGCTGTTCGTGGGTTGCTTCCTGGAGCCGACGGCGGCCATCACCATCCTCGTGCCCATCCTGCTGCCCATTGCCACGCAGCTGGGCGTGGACCCGATCCACTTCGGCCTCGTGATGGTGCTCAACCTCATGATCGGCCTGCTGCACCCGCCGATGGGCATGGTGCTGTTCGTGCTGGCGCGCGTGGCGGGCCTGAGCTTCGAGCGCACGACGATGGCCATCCTGCCCTGGCTGGTGCCTCTCTTGCTCAGCCTGGGCGTGATCACCTACATGCCCAAGCTGGTGCTCTGGGTTCCCAAGATGTTCTATTGACCATGACGCCCTACATCCGACTCCATCCCGCCGACGACGTCGTCATCGCGCGCTCGCAACTGCTGGGCGGCACGCTCGTCGAGAACGTCGCCGTGCGCGGGCTGATCCCGCCAGGCCACAAGGTCGCCATGCGCGCCATCGCGCAGGGCGAACCGGTGCGCCGCTACAACCAGATCATCGGCTTCGCGAGCAAGCCCATCGCCGCCGGCGAGCACGTGCACACGCAGAACCTGGACATGGGCCCCGACAAGGGCGACTTCGAGCGCGACTACGCCTTCGGCGCCGACGTGAAGCCCGCGCCCGCGAAGCGCGAGGCCACCTTCATGGGCATTCGCCGCGCCGACGGCCGCGTGGCCACGCGCAACTACATCGGCGTGCTGACCAGCGTGAACTGCTCGGCCACCGCTGCGCGCGCCATTGCCGACCACTTCTCGCGCAAGACCAATCCACAGGCGCTCGCCGCGTTTCCGAACGTCGATGGCATCGTCGCGCTGACGCACGGCACGGGCTGCGGCATGGACACGCAGGGCATGGGCATGCAGATCCTGGAGCGCACGCTCACGGGGTATGCCACGCACCCGAACTTCGCGGGCGTGCTGGTGGTGGGGCTGGGCTGCGAAGCCAACCAGATCAACGCCTGGCTCGCGACCGGCCACCTGGCTGAGGGCGAGAACTTCCGCACCTTCAACATCCAGGACACGGGCGGCACGCGCAAGACGGTCGAGAAAGGCGTGGCGCTCATCAATGAAATGCTGCCGCGCGCCAACGCAGTGAAGCGCGAACCGTGCAGCGCGGCGCACATCACGATCGGGCTGCAGTGCGGCGGCTCGGACGGCTACTCGGGCATCAGCGCGAACCCGGCACTGGGCGCGGCGGTCGATCTGCTGGTGGCGCACGGCGGCACGGCCATCCTCAGCGAGACGCCCGAGGTGTACGGCGCCGAGCACCTGCTGACGCGCCGCGCGGTGAAGCGCGAGGTGGGCCAGAAGCTGGTGGACCGCATCAAGTGGTGGGAGCACTACACCGCCATCAACGAAGGCGAGATGAACAACAACCCCTCGCCCGGCAACAAGGCGGGTGGGCTCACGACCATCCTCGAGAAGTCGCTGGGCGCGGTCGCCAAGGGCGGCACCAGCAACCTCGAGGCGGTGTACGAATACGCCGAGCCCGTGACCGCGCACGGCTTCGTCTACATGGACACGCCGGGCTACGACCCGGTGAGCGCCACGGGCCAGGTGGCGGGCGGCGCGAACCTGATCTGCTTCACGACCGGGCGCGGCTCAGCCTACGGCTGCGCGCCCTCGCCCTCGCTCAAGCTGGCGACCAACTCGGCGCTGTGGCAGCGGCAGGAAGAAGACATGGACATCAACTGCGGCGAGATCGTGGACGGCACAGCGTCGATTGCGGAGATGGGCCAGCGCATCTTCGAGCTGGTGCTGGCCACCGCCTCGGGCGCGCACTCCAAGAGCGAGCAGCACGGCTACGGGCAGAACGAGTTCGTGCCGTGGCAAGTCGGCGCGGTGATGTGAGGCCCGTGCAGCCCATGCCCGCCCTCCCCTTCGGCCACGCCATCCCATTGAACGCACGAGGAGCCTGATCCATGTCCAGAACACTGCCGGCCGACGGCCTGCAAACCAATGTTGCCCGCATCCTCGAAGCCGCAGGCAGCACGGCCGCCGAGGCGCAGCAGGTGGCCGCCAACCTCGTGCTGGCCAACCTCAGCGGGCACGACTCGCACGGCGTGGGCATGCTGCCGCGCTACATCGATGCGGTGGCCGAGGGCGGGCTCGTGCCCAACGCCGCCGTGAAGGTCAATCTCGACATCGGCACGCTGATGGGCCTGGACGGCCAGCACGGCTACGGTCAGATCGTCGGCGTGCAGGCCATGGAGCTCGGCATCGCGCGCGCCAAGCAGCACGGCAGCTGCATCTTCACGCTCGCGAACGCGCACCACCTGGGGCGCATCGGCCATTTCGCCGAGATGGCGACGGCGCAGGGGCTGGTGGCGATGCACTTCGTCAACGTGCTCTCGCGGCCCGTGGTGGCGCCCTGGGGCGGCGGCGACGGGCGCTTCGGCACCAACCCGTGCTGCATCGGCATTCCGCTGGCGGGCGCCGAGCCCTTCGTGCTCGACTACGCGACCAGCCGCGTGGCGCAAGGCAAGATGCGCGTGGCCCACAACAAGGGCGAGCAGGTGCCCGACGGCTACCTCATCGACGAGCGCGGCGCGCCCACCAACGACCCGGGCGTGGTCGTGGTGCCGCAGGGCAACGGCCTGTTCGGCGCGCTCATGACCTTCGGCGAGCACAAGGGCTACGGCATGGCCGTGGCGTGCGAGTTGCTGGGCGGCGCGCTCACGGGCGGCGGCACCTGGCACCGGCCGGCGGACACGGCGCGCACGGTGCTCAACGGCATGCTGACGGTGCTGATCGACCCCGTGAAGCTCGGCACGCAGAAGGTCTTCGACGAGGAGGCGCGCGAGTTCATCGGCTGGCTGCGGCAAAGCCCGCCGGGCCAGGGCTTCGAGGCCGTGCAGATCGCAGGCGAACCGGAGCGCCAGGCGCGCGTGGAGCGCCGGCGCGACGGCGTGTGGGTCGATGACGCGACCTGGGGCGAGATCGTCGCCGCCGGCGCCAAGGTGGGCGTGGCCGTCGCCTAGCGTCGCGCCGCCTGGCGCGACTTCTGGCTCAGCACGAGCGCGATGCCACCGAGGATCGCCACCGAGGCGAGCGCCAGCCGCGGCGTGATCGCTTCCGACAGGAACAGCACGCCGCCGAACGCTGCAAGCAGCGGCACCGACAGCTGCACGGTCGCCGCCCGCAAGGCCGACAGGCGGCCCAGCGCCGCGTACCAGACTACGTAGCCAAGCCCCGAGGTCAGCGCACCGGAGGCCACGGCCAGCGCGACGCCGTGCGCATCGGCATGCGCGCGCGTGATGAACACCAGGCTCAGCGCCAAGGCCAATGGCACGGCGCGCAGGAAGTTGCGCGCGGTCGCGGCCAGCGGATCGGCCACGCCCCGTCCGCGCAGCGAATACACGCCCCATGCCACGCCCGCCACCGCCATCAGCACGGCGCCCAGCAGCGGCGGCGCCGCAACGCCCGGCGACACCAGGTAGACGAGGCCGGCGGCCGCAAGGACAAAGCCGCACCACGCGAGCACCCCGAAGCGCTCGCCGCCGCCCAGGCCCGCGCCCAGCATCGTGAGCTGCACCGCGCCGAAGAGGATCAGCGCGCCCGTGCCCGCCGGGAGGCTGAGGTAGGCAAAGGAGAAGAACGCGACGTACGCGAACAGCATGACGGCCGGGAGCCAGCCGGTGCGCCCGAGGGCGGATGGCTGCGATCGGAAGCGCACGACGAGCGCCAGCGTGATCGCCCCGGACGCGAGCCGGATGCTGCCGAAGCTGGCGGGGTCGATGCCGCCGTGCTGCAGCGCGAGTCGGCACAGCAGCGAGTTGGCCGCGAACGCGACCATGGCGACCGCGGTGAGCGCGACGGCGTGCAGGAGAAGGGCTGGGCGGGCAGCGGCGTCAGGCATGGCGCGCCCCGGAAGGCCAGCGAAGGCAGGAAGGACAAGCACTCATGCGAGCCTCCGATCCAGAGGTCATGCGAAACAGGCTTGTCACCGCGGCACCGCGTGGCGGCAAGGGAGAAATTCGATCGTACGCGCCGCAAGGGGCCGCGTCGAGTTCAGCGTGGCGGCGCCGGACTTGCCGGCAAGGCCGTCAAACGATCAGGGCGATCGTGGCTTCCAGGTGTTCCGACGGTGCCCGGCGGAAACCCGAGCGCGCAAAGCGCTGCAGCTGCCCGACCACGAAGGCCGTGAGCGCCGCGGCGCGCACCTGGGCGTCGACGCTGGGCGTGGCCGAGCCGTCGGCGGCGGCCGCGCCGCGCAGCACCTGGCGCAGCGTGGCCTCGATCTTGTCGAAGAACTGGTTCATGCGCTGCTGCAGGCGCTCGTTCTCGAACACCAGCGCGTCGCCGACCATGACGCGCGTCATGCCGGGGTTGCGCTCGGCGAACTGCACGAGCAGCACGAGGATGCGGGCCGCCTGCTGGCTGCCGGTGGCGCCTTCGCGCTCGAGGATCTGGTTGACCAGCGTGAAGACGCTCTGTTCGATGAAGTCGATGAGGCCCTCGAACATCTGGGCCTTGCTCGCGAAGTGGCGGTACAGGGCCGCCTCGCTCACCTCGAGCCGCGCGGCCAGCGCGGCGGTGGTGACCCGCTCGGCACCGGGCTGCTCCAGCATGGCGGCCAGCGCCTGCAGGATCTGCACGCGCCGTTCGCCCGGCTTGGGGCGCTTGCGCGTCGGTGCGGCGGCGGGCGTGTCGGCCGGGGTCTCTACGCCGGGGGCAGCTGTCTCTTCGTTCTGCATGGGAGCGCGTGCAAAGATGTAATCAATTGATTCTCGCACAGCGCAGTGAGCGCGCGCCTTCCGCCGCAGGAAGGTACGCGCAGGGCGCTCAACGCGCCCGGATCATCGTGCCGTAGGCCTGGTCGGTCAGGATCTCGAGCAGCATCGCGTGCGGCACGCGGCCGTCGATGATGTGCACCGCGTTCACACCGCTCTTGGCCGCGTCGAGCGCGCCTTCGATCTTGGGCAGCATGCCGCCCGAGATGGTGCCGTCGGCGAACAGGTCGTCGATTTCGCGCGCGCTCAGGTTGGTGAGCAGGTTGCCGTTCTTGTCGAGCACGCCGGGCGTGTTGGTCAGCAGCATGAGCTTCTCGGCCTTGAGCACGGTGGCCAGCTTGCCGGCGACGACGTCGGCGTTGATGTTGTAGCTCTCGTTCTCCTCGCCGAAGCCGATGGGGCTGACGACGGGAATGAAGGCGTCGTCCTGCAGCGCCTTGACCACGCTGGGGTCGATGGAGACGATGTCGCCGACCTGGCCCACGTCGTGGTGCACGTTCGGGTCGGTGCGGTCGGCCAGCTTGAGTTTTTGCGCGCGAATGAGGCCGCCGTCGCGCCCCGTGAGGCCCACGGCCTTGCCGCCGGCCTGGTTGATCAGGCCCACGATGTCCTGCTGCACCTCGCCGGCCAGCACCCATTCGACGACTTCCATGGTCTCGGCGTCGGTCACGCGCATGCCCTGCACGAAGCTGCCCTTCTTGCCCAGCTTGTTCAGCGCGGCCTCGATCTGCGGGCCGCCGCCGTGCACCACCACCGGGTTCATGCCGACCAGCTTGAGCAGCACCACGTCTTCGGCGAAGTCGGCCTGCAGCGCGGGGTCGGTCATGGCGTTGCCGCCGTACTTGATGACGATGGTCTTGCCGTGGAACTTGCGGATGTACGGCAGCGCCTGGGCCAGGATCTCGGCCTTGTCGCGCGGAGGGATGTTGAGGACGGGGTCGGTCATGGGCGGTCAGGCTCCAAAGCGGTGGACGATGGGAAGAATTCTCGCAACAAGAAGGCGCCGGCGGTCAGGGCCGCAGCCAGCGCGGGACCTTGAAGCGCACGATCATCAGGTACGCCCCGACGTAGGTCGTGACGAACAGAAGGCAGAACAGCATCAGCACGAAGGTGTTGTTCCAGAACAGCACCGCGGGCACCACCGACAGCGCGGCGAACATCCACAGGTAGGGCGAGGTGCGGTTGTTGCGCGCCAGCAGCTGGCGCGCCTCGTCGTCCGCGAAGGCCACGCGCACGATGCGCCGGAAGATCAGCTGGTGGAAGTGCAGCGCGTCCGCCGTGCCCGGCGACTGGCCCCGGGCCAGCTTGCGGTAGATGGAGAACAGCGTCTCCCACACCGGGTAGATCAGGAGCAGCATCGGGAACCACGGCGACACCACGCGGTGGCGCTGCACCAGCGTCACGCAAGCCACGGCGATCACCATGCCCCAGACGTAGGCGCCGCCGTCGCCGGCGAAGATCTTGCCGCGCGGGTAGTTCCAGACCAGGAAGCCGAAGGTGGCACCGACCAGGCAGATCACCATCGCGGCCAGCTGCCGGTCGCCCAGCTGCAGCGCGACGTGCGAGATCGCCAGGCACACGAGCACGGCCACGGTGCCGGCCAGCCCGTTGTAGCCGTCGATGATGTTGAAGGCATGCGGCAGGCCGCCGATGGCCAGGGCCGCGAAGACCAGCGAGGCATAGGGCAGCAGCGCAAGCCAGCCGTCGAGCGTCTCGAAGCCGGTGCGCGCCACGCCCAGCCCCTGCACCCAGCACACCAGCAGCGCCGAGCCGATGGTCAGGCCCAGCCGGTAGCGCACCTTGACCTGCTGGGTCACGTCTTCGACGATGCCGCCGAGCACGGCGGGCAGGATGCACACCAGCGTGAGCATCGAAGACTTGAGCGGCCAGGCGATGTTCAGCGGCTCGATCAGGCCGGCGCCCAGCCAGGCCGCGCTCATGCCGAGCATGATGCCGGCCCCGCCCAGGCGCGGCACGTGACCCTTGTGGAAACGCTGGGGCATGTCGGCGCCGTAGCGGCGCGCGTGTCTGCGCGCGCGGCGCATGAACAGCTGCACCGCGATGGCGGAGACGAAGAAACTGAGGATGATCAGGGCAATCATGAGTGGGGTTGGGGGAACCCTAGAATTCCCGAGCGAAATTAGACCATGCCCACGCCCCCTTCTTCACCCCACGCCCCGGTCACCCTGTCGATCGTGAGCCACGGCCAGCTCGCGCTGGTGCTGCCGCTGCTCGAGCAGCTCGACCGGCACAGCCGGGACGCGATCGCCAAGGTCGTGCTCACGCTGAACATTCCCGAGGCCGACCTGCTCGCAGGACGACAGTGGGGCTTTCCGATCGAGCGCATCGAGAACGCGGCGCCCCTGGGCTTCGGCGCCAACCACAACCAGGCCTTCGCGCGCTGCGACACGCCCTGGTTCCTGGTGCTCAACCCCGACATCCGCTTCGACGCCGACGTGCTCGCCCCGATGCTCGCCCAGGCCGCGCCCGACGCCGGCCTGATGACGCCGCGCATCCTGGAGTCGGGCCGGCCCGAGCCCGAGCCGCACCGCGCGCTGCTGACCCCCTTCGAGATCCTGGGCCGCAAGAAGCCCGGCTACCAGTCGCCGGCCGTGCCGGCCTGGATTCCGGGCCTGTTCATGCTGTTTCGCAGCGAGGCCTACCGCAAGATCGGCGGCTTCGACGAACGCTTCTTCATGTACGGGGAAGACTTCGACATCTGCGCCCGCACCCGGCTGGCCGGCTGGAAGCTCCAGGTGACCGAAGACCTGCGCGCGCGCCACGACGCCCAGCGCGCCAGCCACCGCAGCAAGAAGTACCTGTACTGGCACGTGACCAGCCTGCTCAAGGTGTGGCTGTCGGGCGCTTTCTGGCGCTACTGGCGGCTGCAGCGCGCCGCCGCCTGAAAAAGGCACGGCGGCGTTTGCGAGGACAATCGGGGCCGAAAAGCCCGCACCGAAGCCCGCAAGCGCCGCTTTCAGCACCGACGATGACGACCACGAGCAGCCCGACCTCCCTCCCCGAACACGCCCACCTGGTTCACCCGAAATACCGCCCGGACATCGACGGGCTGCGCGCCATCGCGGTGCTGTCGGTGCTCGGCTACCACGCGTTCCCGCAGTGGATCAAGGGCGGCTTCATCGGCGTCGACATCTTCTTCGTCATCTCGGGCTTCCTGATCACCACCATCATCCTGGGCAGCTTCCAGGGCGACGGCTTCAGCTACCGCGAGTTCTATGCGCGCCGCGTGAAGCGCATCTTCCCGGCGCTGGCGCTGGTGCTGCTGGCCACCATGGCCTTCGGCTGGTTCGCCCTGCTGCCGCACGAATGGGAGCAGCTGGGCAAGCACGTGGCCGCGGGCGCGGGCTTCGTCTCGAACTTCGCCTTCTGGAGCGAGGCCGGCTACTTCGACAACGCGGCCGAGACCAAGCCGCTGCTGCACCTGTGGTCGCTGGCCATCGAGGAGCAGTTCTACATCTTCTGGCCCGTGCTGCTGGGCCTGGCCTGGAAGCGCAAGTGGCGCATGCTCACGGTGCTCGGCACGGTGGCGGCGATGTCGTTCCTGCTCAACGTGACGACCATCCACAGCCACCGCACGGCCGCGTTCTATTCGCCGCTGTCGCGCTTCTGGGAACTGATGATCGGCGGCATGCTGGCCTACGCGCGGCTGCACCGCCCGCCGCCGCAGCCGGGCTGGAGCCGCCACGCACAGTCGATCGCCGGCCTCGTGCTGATCGTGCTGGGCCTGTGCTACATCCGCGGCGGCAAGGCCTTCCCCGGGTTCTGGGCCATCCTGCCGTCGGTGGGTGCCTTCTTCTGCATCGCGGCCGGGCCGAGCGGCGTGCTCAATCGTTACGTGCTGGCCTCCAAGCCGATGGTGTGGGTGGGGCTGATCAGCTACCCGCTCTACCTCTGGCACTGGCCGCTGCTGGCTTACGCACGCATCCTCGAAGGCAAGCTGCCGTCGGACGGCATCCGGGCGCTGATGCTGGTGGCGTCATTCGTGCTGGCCTGGCTGACCTACCGGTTCGTCGAGCGCTACACGCGCCGCAGCGAGAACCCGACGGTCACGGCGGGGCTGGTGGCCGTGATGGTCGGCTTCGTCGTGCTCGGCCTGCTGGCGACCACGCGCTACTACGTGGGCCGCCACAGCGATCCTTACTTCAACAAGACCGCCGCGGCCGCCAAGGACTGGGCCTACCCGGACGGCCTGAGCCCGATCAAGGTCGACGGCGAGGTGCTGCAGCAGATCGGGCAGGGCAAGCGACGGGTGCTGTTCTTCGGGGACAGCCATATCGAGCAGTACGGACCGCGCGCCGTCGAGCTCGCCAAGACCTCGCCGGGCACGCTCGATTCGCTCTCCTTCGTGACCTGGGGCGCCTGCCCGCCGATTCCCAACGTGGTCGACGAGCAGAACAACCTGTGCGGCGAACGTCGCGACGGCGGCATGCGGCTGGCCATGAGCGACCGGTTCGACGCCGTCGTCTTCGGCGGCTGCTGGAACTGCTACTTCACCGAGACCGGCAAGCCCAACGCCGAGAACGCCGCAGCCGACCGCTACTACTTCTTCGACGGCAAGGACAAGCGGCGCTTCATGGGCGGCGGCGGCGTGGACTTCTCGCTCAACATGTTAGAGACGGTGCTGACGACCTTGTCCAAGCACAAGCAGGTCTACCTGCTGCTGGACAACCCGGTCGGCGCAGGCTTCGGCCCCGAAGAATTCGTGAAGGGTGGCCGACTGAGCCACATGCAAGTGGGCAAGATGTCGCCCACCGCCCCCTGGGACCCGAGGCAGAAGGCGCTGCACGAGCGCATGCGGCAGATCGCGCAGCGCAGCGGCGCCATCGTGATCGACCCGATCCCGACCCTGTGCCAGAAAGACTGGTGCACCCGCGCCGATGCCGACGCCACGCCGATCTACAAGGACGCGGGCCACCTGCGCGCCGAGTACGCGCGCTCGCACGCCACCTACATGGACCCGGCGATGACGTCGGCGCCGGCCCGCTGAGGACCAGGCTGCGGCGGTCTCCAGGCCGCCGCGGTGCGCATCAGGCCTTGTAGAGCTTGCGCAGGCTGCGAATGCCCGGCAGCTTCGTCACCGTGCCGACCAGGCGCACCACGCCCGGCGGGCAGTGATTGAGCAGGAACAACGTGATCCGCAGGCGCAGCTTCTTCTTGCGTCCCACATACGGGTTTGAAAGCACCATCGCGCCGTACTCGTTGAGGATCGCGCTCATCTCCTCGCGGTACTGGTCATCATTCTTGATCGACTCGATCGCGTGGTTGACGAAGTACGGCTGGAAGCGGGGCACCAGGAAATCGCGCAGGTAATAGCGCCCCCGCAGGTGCTCGTCGGGGAACATCTGGACGAGTTTCTTGAAGTACTTGAAGCGGCTGCGGGTCATCCGGATGCCGAAGGACGTGCTCGCCGTGTGAATGCACCAGACGGTGACGGCCTTGTCCACGAAGTAGTTGCTGAATCCCTTGCGAAAGATGCGCAGGAACAGGTCGTCGTCCTCGAAGCCCATGAACTGCGAGTCGAAGCCGTCGACGGCCTCAAAGGCCCTGCGACTCACCAGCGCGGCCGAGGGCAGCACGAACATGTCGTTGCGCAGCAGGTCGTTGATGTTGCGCTTGGGGTGCGTCGCGTGCTCCTTGATCACACCGGTACGGATCACGTTGCCATCAGCATCGGCCTCGTACAGGTCGGCATAGACATAGCCGAACAGCCGGTCGCCGGGCGGGATCGCGGCTGCCAGCGTCTCGATGTGGTTCGGCAGGTAGAAGTCGTCCTGGTCGAGAAAGCAGATGAAGGCCGAGGTGGAGGCCTTCACACCGGCGTTGCGGGCCGAGCCCTGCCCGCCGTTTTCCTTGTCGATGATGCGGAACGGGTAGCGCGCGGCCAGCGCATCGAGGGCGGCGCGCTCCTCGGGGCGGGAACCGTCGTTGACCACGATCACCTCGTGCGCCGGCACCGATTGCTCAAACACACTCTTCACCGAGCGCTCGATGAAATCGGCGCCGTTGTAGAACGGGATGATGACCACGACGTTCGGCCAGGCCGTCGGCTCGCCGGGCCGGGAAGGGTTCGCGGGGACGTTGATTGGGTTCATTGTTGTTGTGTCAGACGGATTCGAAAAGATCGCGGACCACGCCGCGCACCCCGCGGCCGAACTTGTCGTAGCGACCGGTCATGGCCTCGCGCAGGATCGGCACGCACCGGGCCAGACGCGAGGCGGGCAAGGCGGCGCGAAAGCGCTGGTGCACGATCTTGCTGCGCACCTTGTCGATGATCTCGGGGGGCACGCGATCGCCGAGCTGGAGCAGGCGCTCCAGCAACAGCTCCGCCTTGATCGCGCGCTCGACGTGCGTGTTGCCGCGCGAGGCGAGCGCCTTGCGCACCTTTTCCTTGTAGGTGTCGCGGCGGGCGCCGATCTGGTTGGATTCGTGCTGGCGGTATTCGATGAGCGGCTCTTCCAGCAGGTCAACCCGCGACGTCGTCGACGCGATGATGGCCAGCCATTCGTCGTGCACCCACTCCACCGGCAACGGCAAGGCATCGGCGAGCAGCGAGCGACGGAAAACTGTGGTCGCACCGGTCACGAGGTTGCGGCGCAGGAACACGTCGAAGGCCCGGCCGGTGTGAATCCGCTCGATCTCGGACGGCGTGACCTCCAGCGCGTGGAACAGCGTGTTGCCCAGGTCGCGGCCTTGGGAATCCACCAGGCGCGCATCGGTGTGCAGCAGCCAGAGGTTGTCGTCCTGCACGAAGGGCGCCACCATCCGCTCGAGCCGGTCGGGCACCCACACGTCGTCCTGGTCGCTCAGCGCGATCAGGTCGCCGGTGCAGGCCGAGATGGCCTGTTCGAAGTTCTTCACGACCCGCAGGGCCACGGGATTTTCGAAGACCCGCAAGGCAATGGGCGGCCCGGGGCGCTCCGCCGCGCATTCGGCCACCGTGGCACGCACGACATCGACCGAGCCGTCGCGCGAGGCATCGTCGGACAGCACGATCTCGATCGGCGGCCGGGTCTGCAGGCAGATGCTGCGCACCTGCTCGCGCAGGAAGCGGGCGCCGTTGTAGGTGCACAGGGCGACGGAGACTTCGAGAGGACGAGGATTGCGCATGGGTGGATCGTTTTTCTGTCGGGCATGCTGCCGATGGCAGCCGCAGCCCGTCCGATCGGGGGAGCGGTGGGCTCTTCCATGGTTACGAATTGCACGGGAACCGGAGCCGGTAAAATTATCTCTCAGTTGATACTCTGAATAAAATGCGCGGGCTCGCACGAGCACCGTCCCGGCCCATCCGGCCATAGCCCTCCAAGAAATCCCGCTTGACCTCCTCGGCCACGAAGCGCTTTTGCTCATCGCCGTGTCATGTGGTGATGGGAACCTGACCCTGGACCGCATCGTCCGCATGGCAGACAAAGACACGACCGCATACGCATGAGCCAAGTTCATTCCAATCTCCATCGAAGCGCCCTGGCCGACTGGTGGGAAGGCACTCGCCGCACCGACATCTGGTGGACGCTGGCCTGGTTCGACGTGGTGCTGCGCTATCGCCGCTCCATGCTGGGCCCGCTGTGGCTCACGCTGAGCATGGGCGTCATGATCGGCGGCATGGGGCCGTTGTATGCCTCGCTCTTCGGCACCCAGCTGGACAAGTTCTTCCCGCACCTGGCGCTCGGCGTGATCTTCTGGGGTTTCTTCTCCGCCGTGGTCACCGATGCCTGCAACGCCTTCGTCGGCGCCTCCAATTATCTGAAACAGGGCTACTTTCCCATCAGCCTTTTCGTGTGGCGAGGCCTGGGGCGCAACCTGATCCAGTTCGCCCACCAGATCGTGCTGTACATCCCCGTCGCCATCTGGGCCGGCATCTCGCTGTCGTGGTCGGTTCTCCTGTTCATTCCGGCCTTCCTGATCCTCGTCGTCAACGCCCATGCACTCGGCCTGCTGCTGGGCCTCATCTGCACCCGCTACCGTGACGTGACCCAGATCATCACCAGCATCATGCAGATGCTGATGTTCCTCACGCCCGTCTTCTGGCTCCCCGAGAACCTCCCGAGCCGGGCCAAGTACGTGCTGTGGAACCCCTTCGCGCAGATGCTCGACCTGTTGCGCACCCCGCTCATGGGCGGCGTGGCCCACCTCCACAGCTGGATCGGTATCGGTCTTTGGACCGTGTTGTGCCTGACCGCCGCGAGTGTGATGTTCGTCAAATACCGTCGCCGCGTCGTTTACTGGCTCTGATCCATGGCATCCATTTCACTCAAGAACGTTTCGGTCAGCTTCCCCATCTACGGGGCCGGCTCGGTGTCACTCAAGAAGACGCTGGCGGCCTCCGTCACCGGCGGGCGCTTCGGCAAGGAAACCGGCGTCACCGTGGTGCAGGCGCTCAGCGGCCTCAACCTCGAACTCAAGAGCGGCGACCGGCTGGGCCTGATCGGCCACAACGGCGCGGGCAAGTCGACGCTGCTGCGCACGCTGGCGGGCGTCTACGAACCGTCGTCGGGCGAGTTCACGCGCCAGGGCTCCGTGGCCAGCCTGATCGATCCCGCATTGGGCATCGAGATGGACGCCACCGGCATCGAGAACATCATGCTGCGCGGCCTCGTCATGGGCATGAGCAAAAAAGAGGTCGACCGGCTCACGCCCGACATCTGCGAGTTCAGCGGCCTGGGCGAGTACGTCAACATGCCCGTCCGCACCTACTCGACCGGCATGATGATGCGGCTGGCGTTCTCCATCTCAACCAGCGTCGAAGCGGACATCCTGCTGATGGACGAATGGCTGTCGGTGGGCGACGCTGCCTTCACCGAGAAGGCAGAGAAGCGGATGCGCGATGTGGTATCCAAGTCGGGCATCCTGGTGCTGGCATCGCACTCGCCAGAGCTGATTGCCAAGGAGTGCAATCGCGTGATCCATATGGAACACGGGCGGATTGTCGAGAGCTAGGACTGCACAACGAGTTCAGGGTCTCGAGCAATTCTCCTCGTCGAGTGAACGGTCCTTTGATTGTGGGACGCAGCCTTCGCGGTGACACGGAGCCACATCAATTGCCGAAAGCGGCTGCCCCACGGGCGTCCAGCGAAATCACTTGGAGGCGAAGCGAGCGATCTCGATGCAACCTACGGAGGTAGCCTTGTGCTCTTTCCTTCGACAGTCACTCAGCGCGGTTCGAACAAACCGTATGACTCCCTGCTGTCTCCAACGCGGTAGCTGTATCTGAACTGCGGCACGGTCTGCTGGAACACGTCGCCCTCGGTGTACCGCCGCTCGCCGCATGCCTGCCACCGGGCGGTTACAGGTCTGGCGCGCCCTGGTATTTGTCCTCGATCAATGTGCTGCAGTTCACTGCGCATGTTGTGAACCGCATTGAGCGTCTTTCCAGGGGTTGGGACTCGTTTTTTAGGTTGTTCTGATGCCAAGCCGCGCAGCCTCCCAACGAGGCGACCACGGCTTTGCCTTGCCTAGTGCATGGGGAAAAACGCTTTTGAGCGCCTTTTAGAGATTCGCATCGACCAATCTCCTCCGGCTCGACCTGCTGGCTCACCTCATCAGCGCCACCGCACGACACCACTCACAACAAACCCGCGAATGTCGGTTCAAATACCCGAGTGCGATCGGAAATATCTGATTTTTCAAGCTCTTGCCGATGCTTGCGCTATTTTTCCCAATTTAGCGACCTCCATTGCGAATTTCCCGGCATTTTAAAATAGCCTTGCTTTAGATGAGCATCCCTAGCACATTTCTTTCGCATGCCGAGATCACGATGAAGTGTTACCGGGATCATTTATTGAGCCCTGAGCTCCGCCGCCGTGCGACTTGCCATGACGAAGCGATCCTTAAGGGCAGCCGCGGCATCACGCTTAACAAAAGACACGAAGAATTCGCAACCAAAGGTAGGGTACTCACGCTCTACGTGCAGGTTGATCAAACCCATTCGAACCAAATCGTCAACAATTAATCGAAATGAGGATGGGGTAAATCTCCAATTGTGAACATCCAGGTACTCATCCTGTTTTTTTGCTGCCTCAGCCATTCGCAATGCTTCGTCGAAAGCGACTGAAAACGCAAGCTCCCCGGTTTTATCTTTCCCCCAGGAAGGTTTTCCATCCAAAAAGACCTGGTAGGCGAAATGATCTAATACCGTTCCAACGGTGTGTACGCGTCTGCGCTCAACATGCGCCTGCAACACGTCTCCTGTGGTCGAAATTCCTCTGAAGTAGTCAAAGCAATAGCGCTTATCTGGAATTACCAAGGAGAGCACGCCGCCGTCCTTGAGGATGGCTTCGCACTGCTGAAGAAACGAAACCAAGTCGGGCGTATGTTCGACGACGTGAGATGCAATTACGTAGTCGTATTTTCCCTCTCCTCCTATAAGTTCAGGCAGGACTTCTCCCTTCCAGACGAAATCCACTTCCTCGATCTTTGAGACGTCCACACCATCGACACCTTCGTATTTACGAATCAGATCTCTTCGACTCGCATGATCTAAGGTCTGAATATTGAATCCCTGAGATTTCGGAGCTACTGGAGAAAAGCTAGGCCCGATCTCCAGGCCAAAGTCCTTCACATCGACCAATGCAAGAATTTTTTCATTACGAGTGGCGGGGATGGAAAAAGAAACTTCCTGCCCCGACCAAACGTTGGTCAGATTTTTCTCAGCAGTCTTCGCTATAAGAATCGCATCGATAGCTTCGCCCCAGCGCGCCGCATTTGTCTCCAACATGCGGTGCTTTCGAACATAAGAAAAAGCCTCGTCCGCCAGCGATAGCCGAAGCGCCGAATCATCAGCCAGCAACTCAAGAGCACCCCTCCATTCATCTGGACTGGCGGATGCCAGCAACCCATTTTTTTTATTTACCACCGTATCGACATAGCTCCTGGTGGAGCTGTAAATTCCTGGAATGTTATTCGCCGAATAATCCAAGAATTTTAAATCAGACTTGCAATCATTAAAACCCGACTCAATCAACGGAGCAATTGCAAAATCCCATTTAACTTCACGCTGCATCCATTGCATGAATTTGGGATATTCAACTTGATCCACGGGAACTTTAAGAACGCGAACAGGCAATTCATTAAAAACCCCTCTTACCAAGGCCTCGTCTCCAATCCCGACAATCTCCATTCGAACCGAGTCTTTTCTTGCATGAAGAAATCGTCTCAGCGGCTCTGCGATCATTAGCAGATCCTCCAAATGGGAATAGGTGCCCATGTACCCAATCACCAACGAAGAATCATCTGACGCCCTTCGACTTTCAAGCCGATTTCTCAGAGCATCAAATTCAAACAAGCGCTCATCCAAATAATTTCCAACCACTTGAATATTTGCATTTAGCCGAGCCATCCGACACTTCAGCGCATCCGTAGAAACAAGAACTCCTGCCGCTTCTCGCGCAAATCGAATCATGATCTGCCGCTGCCTTGCGCTGGGGTAATCAGGAGCCCCGGGCTGGGAATTCAGATCCAGCAAATTATCATCTGTGGCGTAAATATACGGAATTCCTAATACTTCAAGATGCTTCAAAAGGCGTGCCTGGTCCGAAAAGTCAGCATCGTGGCGCCAGCCGCGCTCTACAACAACCAGATCAACGCTAA
This sequence comes from Variovorax boronicumulans NBRC 103145, assembly GCF_001591345.1. GTDB lineage: Bacteria > Pseudomonadota > Gammaproteobacteria > Burkholderiales > Burkholderiaceae_C > Variovorax > Variovorax boronicumulans. Next base: position 70,540 of record NZ_BCUS01000009.1, read on the forward strand.
ATCCGGGCAACTCCACGCCGTAAGACAGGGTGAATTTTTCTTGAATACTCGGATGAGACAGGGGGAGCAACAGGCGAATATGACTCGCCCCGAACGGCTTTCCATCTGCCCCACATTCAGCCAGAACATGAATTCTTTTTTTCATTGGACCGCCTTAGTCTCGGCATCACCAGAGAAAAGCGCCTGCATCATTGTCAATGCCGGCTTTTCTGGAAAAAAGCTTGCAGTTCTTTCTATCCCAGCAGTTTTTAGTCGCTGCCGCAGATCCCCATCATCAATCAATCTCAAACAGGTCTGGGTGCACTGCTCTTCATCAAGCGTGTCAACGAGAAGGCCCGACTCCTCGTGAATCACAATTTCCGAAATTCCTCCATTTACAGGCCCGATGACTGCCACGCCACTCGCCATCGCCTCCAAACAACTCAAACCCATGGCTTGATATGTCGACAAATCGACAAACACATCAACACGTTTCATCAAAGCTTCCACTTCCGCCGAATTTAGTTCGCCATAGCTTTGATACCCCGAAAATGATTCCAACGGGGCAAGAATCGGATCATTGGAAGGACAGCCGAAAATACGGACCTGAACCACCCCTGCCCGCTCCGCCAGCAGGCGACGCAGCACATTGACCGTCATCTGCGGCCCACGACGCGGAGTTGATGGTCGGACCATGGCGCATATGACGATTTCCTTGGATTTTCTTTGACCCGAAGGCGGGGCAAATCGAGACCAATCGAAACTCGGCCCAAGAAGCAATGGCGACTTACCAGTTTTCTCCATGACCTTTCTTTGGTTCCATCGAGTCTTTGTCATTAGCTTCATCGAAGCCTCTGAGTAACTTGCAAGCGCTTCTTGATAGTTTCTACTATTTTCTGGAAAGAAGTCGGGCTCGAAGTCCTGAATATAATAACCCATCACAGGCTTATGCAATGAATTCGCCTGCAGCGCGTCCCTAATCCAAAATACTGAGGAGTAGAGTGTCGCAATCACTGCATCATATGAATCTACGTATTCGGACAGCTGATTCCAATTTGAAACCCACAATTTTGGCAGGCTGCAACTCGGATATGAAATTTCAAATGAAGCACGGGCGGTTTCAATATTTGCAATGACAACATCTATACCGCATTCCTGCAAAACTGTGGCTTCGCTCAAGATGACGTTGGCGCCGCCGCCAGCATGCGAAACCGGCAAAATAATCAATACCCGCTTCCCTTCAAACTGATGGCGAATTAGCTTTCTGGCGAGCAATTGCTCATTCACCACTTGCATTCGAGCACGTACAGCCGTCAGCCCGAGGTTATAGCGAGTAATTTCGAGTTGATTCATGATCGAGGCACTTTCGTGCTTGCGATGCAAGTTCTCGTCGGCCGCCTTCGCGAGCTTCATTCGTCGCTCGGTTGAGTAGCTTTTGGATTGCGCATGAAATACGTACACGTCGTCAGCGACGGCCAGTTGCCAGCCCTTCGAGAAAGCTCTGACACACAGATCGTTCTCTTCGCCATATCCTTTCCCGAAGTTTTCTTCATCGAAGAGACCGACGTCCGACAATTGCTCGCGGCGGATCAGAAGACAGAAGCCATTAAGGAACCCAACCCGCGGATAAGACCGACGTGATGTCATGGCCACTCGTTGCGCCATGTCTGAGATCGCGATTCCTGACGGCAATGGATTGGACGACCAATCCCCAGCTTCGTCGAATATTCGAGGAACGGACTGCCAAGAAGCAGTATTGCTTAGCGGCCCAACCATACCGATTCGTGGATCTGAGGTTGCACACTCAATCATCCTGTCAAGCCATTGAGAAGATACAACGGTATCGCTGTTCAGCAGAACAATGAATTTTCCATCCGACGCCCGGATGCCTGCGTTGGCGGCAAGCGTGTAGCCACGAGCAACCTCATGGCGAACCAATACCCCACCTTGACTTCGAACGAAGTCGGCAAGATAGTTTTTGGTCTCTTCGTCGCTACCATCGTCCACCACAATAATGCGATACGGCGGTAGGGTATGAGCGACAAGCGAACTCAGGCAATTCTTAACGTCAGATAACGCGTTGTGCACGCAAACAATCACATCCACTGTCTCGCTGTGTCGAGCCACGGTATAGCGCGTCTGGCGCTGCTCTAACGCGGGATCCGTGTGCGTACGTGCTGCATAGCCAGATTGATCAAAGTTGACGATCCGGCGCTTTAAGCCCGAAATGCCTTCTTGCACAAGGACGCGCCCCACGGCACGCGCTAAACGCAATCGGCCTCCAGCCGCTTCACTCGCGGGTAGAGAAAGTCTTTTAACGGCACGCATGTTCGCGACCCGAGCGCCCATCCAGCGGATCGGACTGGACGCCTTCCAGCTCGTCGATGCCCAGACTTCTTGCAAGGATGCGTTCAATGCAGCTTCTCGTTGAAGCGCTTGATCAAGTAGTAATTGACTATTTACCCACTCCGCCTCGCGCTTGACCCGGTCTGCCCGTAGCACCTCGGCGTGCTTCTCAAATTGACTGATCTGAGCTTCTTTTGTCGCAAGCAGATTTGCGGCCGCCGCATTCCGCAGCAAAAGCTGAGCAATGTGCTCATCACGTGCAGTCACTTGATTTTTCGACTCGGCAGCAGCCGTGACAAAAGATTCCGCTTTTTCAGTCAAAGTTCTGGACAAGTCAGAAACCTTTCGGTCAACCTCGATCATGCGGCCCAATTCGCCGAACAATCGCGTGATGTAGGCCCGACCTGCTTCTGTACCAAATGACTTCATGAGCGACACTGCTATGGGGCTTTGATCGACACCGTAGAACAAAACACCCAAGCCATGCGAGTGCAGGAATTCGATCGTCGGATACGCACCCGACAACTCTTCCCAGAGCCGCCATACGCCGAAATCTCTCTCCCGCACATTGATGTCATGGAAAAGCACGATCGCGTGACGCGAAAGCTTTGACTTCCAAGATTCGAAGTCGTGCTTGACCGCCTCATATGTGTGAAGCCCATCGATATGCAGCAGGTCGATGCTGCCATCCGAAAAATACTTCACAGCGTCATCGAACGTCATACGCAGCAGGCGCGAAAACGTCTCAAATTGAGCGTTCTTCGAATTGACGCTCGAAAAAACCTCTTCCCCATAGCTGCCGGCGTGCTCATCGCCTTCCCATAGGTCAACCGCGTAGCACTTGGTATTCAATCGCGCGCGCGCCACCGCTTGGCAGAACGAAAAGTAGGAATGCCCATAGTGCGTCCCAAGTTCTACCAAGACGCGCGGCCTGAGCGATTCAACGATCCACGCTCCAAATGGAATATGGCCTAACCAAGCACTCGGCTGGGGTGCGATATCGATTTTTTCCAGCGCAGCGCTGAAGTCAAGTTCGGACATAGTCTCTTGGTTCACTTTGTGAGTCGTACGTTTCAGTCGCCTCCGACTCACCGCCTTTGCGGCGGTCTTGCGCTGCTGTCAATAGAGATGCACTAGGCAATGAAGACCTCAGCCCCGTCCAGAGTCACTCCAGCCGCATCCTTTGACGAGAGCGTTGGCTCCATTGCGATATCGGGCCAAGTGATTGCAATGTCCGAGTCGTTCCAGAGAATGCATCTCTCATGCGCCGGGGCATAGTAGTTAGTGGTTTTATAGAGAAAGTCGGCGCTATCGCTGAGCACAAGAAAGCCGTGCGCGAAACCGGGGGGGACCCACAGCTGCCTGTGATTGTCCTCACTGAGTTCCACGCCGACCCATTTCCCGAAGGTCGCGGACGACTTTCGGATGTCCACGGCCACATCGAACACCGCGCCACGTACCGCGCGCACCAGCTTTCCTTGCGCTTGCTGGACCTGATAGTGCAACCCCCGAAGCACACCCTTGGAGGACCTTGAATGGTTGTCCTGAACGAAGTCGACCTTCGATCCAATCGCCTCCTCGAATGCGCGTTGATTGAAGCTCTCGTAGAAAAACCCTCTGGCATCGCCGAAGACCTTCGGCTCGATGATCAGAACGTCGGGGATCTCGGTTTGGATGACATTCACGAGCGCACCTCCTCGGACAACAGGTGCTTCAGATACTTTCCGTATCCGTTCTTCTGCAGCGGCGCGGCCAGCTTCTCGAGTTGGGCGCTGTCGATGAAGCCATGGCGCCATGCAATTTCTTCAGGGCAGGCGATCTTCAGCCCCTGCCGATGCTCCAGCGTCGCAATGAACTGGCCGGCCTCGAGCAGACTCTCGTGCGTGCCCGTATCCAGCCACGCATAGCCGCGCTGCATGATCTGCACGTTGAGCTGGTCCAGGTCCAGGTACGCCTGGTTGACCGCCGTGATCTCCAGCTCGCCCCGTGCGCTCGGCTTCACCGCCTTGGCGATATCGACGACCTGGTTGTCATAGAAATACAGACCGGTCACGGCGTAACTGCTCTTGGGCTTGACGGGCTTCTCTTCGATGCTGCTGGCCTTGCCGTGGGCGTCGAAGGCCACGACACCGTAGCGCTCCGGGTCATGCACGTGGTACGCGAACACGGTCGCACCGCTTTGCTTCGCATCAGCGTCCGACAGCAGATGGGCAAAGTCATGCCCATAGAAGATGTTGTCCCCCAACACCAGCGCACTCGGCGAATTCCCCACGAACTTGTCGCCAATGATGAACGCCTGCGCCAGGCCATCGGGGCTCGGCTGCACCGCGTACTGCAGGTTGATGCCCCATTGGCTGCCGTCGCCCAGCAGCTGCTGGAAGCGCGGCGTGTCCTGCGGCGTGCTGATGATCAGGATGTCGCGCATGCCGCCGAGCATCAGGGTGCTCAGCGGGTAATAGATCATGGGCTTGTCGTACACCGGCAGCAGTTGCTTGCTCATGGCGAGCGTGGCCGGGTGCAGGCGGGTGCCGGAGCCACCGGCAAGGATGATGCCTTTGCGTTGCGTCATGGGAGTCTTCTTCTGTGAGGGGCAGGAAAAATCAGTCGGTCAGAGCGTCTCGCGCAGCATGCGTGCCACGCCTTCCTGCCAAGGCGGCAGGCGCAGGCCGAAGGTGGCCTGCAGTTTGGTGGTGTCGAGCCGCGAGTTGTGCGGGCGCTTCGCGGGCGTCGGAAAGGCACTGGTGGGCACGGCCTCCACAGCCTGCGGGCCGGCCTTGAGTTCGACGCCGGCCTGCTGCGCCATCTCGAGCACGAAGCGCGCGTAGCCATGCCACGTGGTCTCGCCGCCGGCGATGGCGTGGTACAGGCCGGCCTTGGCCGGGTCTTGCAAGGTGGCGCGGATAGCGTGCGCGGTGATGTCGGCCAGCAGCTCGGCACCGGTCGGGGCGCCGAACTGGTCGTCGATGACCGTGAGCTTGTCGCGCTCCTTGGCCAGGCGCAGCATGGTCTTGGCGAAGTTGCCGCCGCGTGCGGCGTACACCCAGCTGGTGCGAAAGATCAGGTGCTTCGCGCAATGCTGCGCCACCAACTGCTCGCCTTCGAGCTTGGTCTGGCCGTACACGCTGAGCGGGCCGGTCGCGTCGTCTTCTTTCCAGGGGCGGGTGCCGCTGCCGTCGAAGACGTAGTCGGTGGAGTAATGCACCATCAGCGCGCCGATCTGCTGCGCGGCCTCGGCCACCACGCCGGGCGAGGTGGCGTTGAGCTTGCGCGCGAAGTCGGGCTCGCTCTCGGCCTTGTCGACGGCGGTGTGCGCGGCGGCATTGACGATGACGTCGGGACGCACCGCCAGCACCGTGGCGGCCAGCTGCTCGGGGCGGCTGAAGTCGGCGTGGAAGTCAGTGCTGTCGAAATCGAGTGCGACCACTTCGCCGAGCGGCGCGAGGCTGCGCTGCAGCTCCCAGCCGACCTGTCCCCCCTTGCCGAGCAGCAGCAACTTCATGCGGAAGCCTTTGCAGGCGCAGCGTCGTATTGCTTCTCGACCCATTCGCGGTACGCGCCGCTTTGCACGTTGCGCACCCACTCGCCGTTCGCGAGGTACCACTGGACGGTCTTGCGGATGCCGGTGTCGAAAGTCTCGGCGGGCTTCCAGCCGAGTTCGCGTTCGAGCTTGCGTGCATCGATGGCGTAGCGGCGGTCGTGGCCCGGGCGGTCCGTGACGTAGGTGATCTGTTCCTTGTACGGCTTGCCGTCGGCGCGCGGGCTCAGCTCGTCGAGCAGGGCGCACACGGTGTTGACGATCTCGATGTTGGGCTTCTCGTTCCAGCCGCCGACGTTGTAGGTCTCGCCGAGCTTGCCGGCTTCGAGCACGCGGCGGATGGCGCTGCAGTGGTCCTTCACGTAGAGCCAGTCGCGCACCTGCATGCCGTCGCCGTACACGGGCAGGTTCTTGCCGGCCAGTGCGTTGACGATCATCAGCGGGATCAGCTTCTCGGGGAAGTGGAACGGGCCGTAGTTGTTCGAGCAGTTGGTGGTGACCACCGGCAGGCCGTAGGTGTGGTGCCAGGCGCGCACGAGGTGGTCGCTGGCGGCCTTGCTGGCCGAGTACGGGCTGTTGGGCTCGTACTTGTTCTCTTCGGTGAAGGCCGGGTCGGTCTTGGAGAGCGAGCCGTAGACCTCGTCGGTCGACACGTGCAGGAAGCGGAAGGCGGCCTTCTGGTCGGCCGGCAGGGCGTTCCAGTAGCCGCGCACCGATTCGAGCAGGCGGAAGGTGCCGAGCACATTGGTCTGCACGAAGTCTTCCGGGCCGTGGATCGAACGATCCACATGCGATTCCGCGGCAAAGTTCACGACGGCACGGGGTTTGTGCTCGGCCAGCAGGCGATCGAGCAGCGCGCTGTCGCCGATGTCGCCCTGCACGAAGACGTGGCTCGCGTTGCCCTTGAGCGACGCGAGGGTCTCGAGGTTGCCCGCGTAGGTCAGCTTGTCGAGGTTCACGACGGGCTCGTTGCCCTGCGCGATCCAGTCGAGCACGAAATTGGCGCCAATGAAGCCTGCGCCGCCGGTAACCAGGATCATGAGGTCCCCACCTGTAGAAAAAAGTTTGCTTTACCAAAAATCAACATTCAATTATCCCATCGGTGTGAAGTGCCGATGTACAGGGCTTGGCCGGCTTGCGGGGCCCGCCTACAATCGCCAACAATTGCAGGAGAGCGGGCCTCCACGGAGGCCCTACCGAAGGCGCAAACTCCCATAAACGCTCAGGTCGGCCCGACGAAATTCCAGGCAACGCCCAGGAACTTCGGCAAGGGGTCAGTACTGCACTCACCGATACAGCCGTCTGGAGAGCCGCCACGCCATGTGGCGCACCGAAGGAGCAAACCCGCTGCGGGTGCAGCAGGGTGAATCTCTCAGGTACCGAGGACAGGGGGAGCGGCAACTTGGACATCGGTCGCCCGGTTGCTTGCTATTGATTCAATAGCACTCCACGCCCGCCGTTCAAGCGCTGCAAACTCAAAGGTACTTGCAATGCGTGTGATCGTTCTTGGCGCCGGCCTGCTCGGCGTGACTTCAGCCTACTACCTCCAGCAACTCGGCCACGAGGTGACCGTGATCGACCGGCAGGCCACCCCGGCCGCCGAAACCAGCTTCGCCAACGGCGGCCAGATCTCGGTCAGCCATGCCGAACCCTGGGCCAATCCGAGCGCACCGCTGAAGGTGCTGCAATGGCTCGGCAAGGAAGATGCGCCGCTGCTCTTTCGCATCCGCGCCGACATGCGCCAGTGGCTCTGGGGCCTGCAGTTCCTGCGCGAATGCACCCCCGCGCGCACCCGCCACAACATCGAACAGATCGTTCGTCTCGGTACATACAGCCGGGAAATGTTGCAGCAATTGCGTCGAGACACCGGCCTGAACTATGACCAGCGCACGCAAGGCATCCTGCACTTCTACACGACGCAAAAAGAATTCGACGGCGCCCTCGCGCCCGCCGAGCAGATGCGTGCCCTGGGCTGCGAGCGGCTGGTCATCTCGGCCGACGAGGCCATCAAGATCGAACCCGCCCTCGCCCACATCCGCCCCCAACTCGCCGGCGCCACCTACACCGCCGAAGACGAGTCGGGCGACGCCAACCGCTTCGCGCGCGAGCTCGTGAAGCTGGCCGAGGCGGCCGGCGTGAAGTTCCTCATGAGCCACACGGTGACCGCGCTGCGCGAAGCCGGCGGCAGCATCGACCACGTCGAGGCGACCGACAACGAAGGCCGCTTCCAGCGCATCCGCGGCGATGCCTTCGTGCTTGCGATGGGTTCGCTGAGCCCGCTGTACGCCGCGCCGCTGGGCATCCGCCTGCCGATCTACCCGGCCAAGGGCTACTCGGTGACCCTGCCCGTGAAGGACGCGTCGAAGGCGCACCAGGTCTCGCTGACCGACGACGAATACAAGCTGGTGTTCTCGCGCTACACCTCCGAATCGGGCGACCGCCTGCGCATCGCCGGCACGGCCGAGCTCAACGGCTACGACCGCGACCTGAACCGCGTGCGCTGCGAAGCCATCGTGCGGCGCGTCGAAGAGCTCTTCCCCGGCGCCGGCGACACCGAGCGCGCGCAGTTCTGGACCGGCCTGCGCCCGGCCACGCCGAGCAACGTGCCGCTGATCGGCAAGACCAAGCTGCCGAACCTGTTCCTCAACACCGGCCACGGCACGCTCGGCTGGACGCACGCCTGCGGCTCGGGCAAGTCGATCGCGCGCATCGTGAGCGGGCTGGCGCCCGAGGTCGATTTCGCGTTCGCCGGCATGCCGGCGCCCGCGCCACGCGCCGTGCAGCCCGCGCTGGGCTGACACGACACGCGCCCTCGGGTTACGCCTTGAACGTGACCCAGGGCTTGAGCCGCACGGCGCAGCGGATGAGCCCCGCGCTTTCCTGCGCCTCGATCACCGCGCCGATCGGCTTGTAGGCCTGCGGCGCCTCTTCGATGCGGCGCTCCTCGCGCAAGGTCACACACTGCCAGCTGGCATCGGCGTCGCCGGGCGCGGGCCGCATCGCGCGCACTTCCTGCCGACGCATGCGACGGCCGGCGCCATGGCTGCACGACCACAGCCAGTCTTCATGCCCCAGCCCGGTCGCGAGGTACGAGTGATCGCCCATCGAGCCGGGAATCAGCGCCAGGTCGCCCGCGTGCGCCGGCGTCGCGCCCTTGCGGTGGATGTTCATGCCATGCTCGCGCAGCACGACGTTGTGCGGCACGTCGACCACCAGCATCGACGCCGTGGCGCCCAGCAGCTCGGCGAAGTCCTTGCGCACCAGCTCGGCCAGCACGACGCGGTTGGCCCACGCATAGCGCGCGGCCACGCCCATGGCTTCCAGGTACTCCTGCGCCAGCGGCCCCGCCAGGCCGTACAGCCCGCTCTTCGGATGGCGCAGGCCTTGCGGCCACTCGGCCCGCGCGCGGTCCATCCTGCGGCCGCCGACATGGAACCCGATGTCGCGCGAGCCGCTGTGGATCATCACGACGACCTCGCCCGCCTTGAGGCCCGCGCGGTAGGCCGCGTGCCGATCCATCACCTGGTCGACCACCTGCAGCTCGACGAAGTGGTTGCCGCTGCCCGGCGTGCCCAGGCACGGATCGCGGAACACCTCGTGGCGCGCGCCGGTGTACGCCGGCGGTGCGTGCCGCGACTGCCCGCCGAAGCTCGCCAGGCCGATGCACGCGCCGATCTCGGCCTGCAGTCGGTCGCGGTCGCAGGCGGCCCAGAGCCCGTCGTTGCGCACGGCGTCGAGGAACGCGGCCGGCCCGTCGTCGAACAGCCCGCGAAACGCCGCCGTGTGCACCGGCACGTCGCGCCCGTTGTCGAGCAGGCTGCGCGTGAGCCGCGCGAGCAGCTGCGTCTTGTGCGGCGCCACCTGGTCCAGCGTGAGGCCGGTGGTCAGCAGGCGCATGCCGCAGTTGATGTCGGTGCCGACCGCGGCGGGGATCACGAAGTCGCCATCGGTGGCGACGACGCTGCCCACCGGCGCGACCGAGCCCGGATGAAAGTCCGGCGTCGCGCAGGCCTTGCACACACCGTGCGCGCCGTCGGGCGAGCGCACGCTGGCGAAGGCCAGCAGCTGGTTCACCGCCTTCTCTTCCAGCGGCAGGCTCTGCGGCAGAAGCACGGTCGCCTGCGCGGCTTCGTTGCGCAGGTGATAGATGCCGTCGCGGTAATCGACGGCGATGTGGGCGCGCGAAAAGGCGCGCTGGAGTCTCGAAAAATGACTATTGGTAGGGCTGCCCATGGCTGCAATTCCATTCGGGGAAACCGTGTCGGTTTCCGGGCCCCGTCACGTCGCGTGGCGGGGCGAAAGAGATCGACCGCGTGCCTCGGGGCGCGCGGATCACTCTTTCTTGCAGCAGCAGAGATTCAAGAAAGCGGGCGGATTCTAGCGATGCGAAGCGCCTGCGAACACAGGGCGCAGGCGCGCGCATCGTTTTTTCCCGTCAGTCAGCCAGTCAGTCCGGCGCGGTGAACACCGTCAGCACGCCGGTGTAGCCGTACAGGTGATGGCGTGCGATCTCGCCGGCGGCGAAGAAGCCGACCAGCGGCACGTCGCCCAGCGCATGCCGCACGATCTGCAGTTCGGCGCCCGGCGCACCGAAGTGCGGGCCGCCGCGCCCCGAGCAGCTCACGTACACCGCGCCCGCGATGCGCCGCGCCGGATGCGGTGCGGCCTCGGCCTCGCCGGCCGCCACGGCGCGCGCGGTGGCCAGCGTCTGTTCTTCGGGCTCGAGTTCTTCGCGGATCTCGGCGCAGATGCGCATCAGGTCGGCGCGTGCTGCCTGCGCGTTGCGGCGGCAGAAACTCAGCCGCATGCCGGCCTCGGCGTTGTCGGCAATGGCGATGCCGCGCCGCGTCGGATCAAGGCCGATGATGTGGCGCACCAGCACGTCGGCGCCCAGGTCGCCGGTGCGGCGGATGCCGTCGCTGCCCGCGTCGGCCAGGCCGACCAGCGTGTTGCGCACGGCGTCGATGGCCTCCTGCGGCCGGTCGAGCGACACCTGCAGGTCGGCCAGCAGCACGTCGAGCGCCGGCTCGCCGTCGAGCGACAGCAGCAGGTTGCCGTCGGCCTCGGTGATCTCGCGCTCGCGCGCGCCGCCCGTGCGCAGCGGCTGGCAGCCTTGCGTGACGCGCGACACCAGCCGCACGCCCTCGCCGAACACCACGCCCGACAAGCCGCCCGAGAACACGCCGCCCGCCGCGCCGTGGCCGCGGATGTTGCCGTTGCCGCCGACCGCGAACTGCAGCGCCCCGCCGCGGCCGGACGAGAGCCCGCCGAACAGGTAGCCGGTGTCGGTGCGCCCCGCCATCTCGCCGATGAGCTCACCCAGGTCGGGCGTGGCGGGGTCGGCGTGCACGAGCGCGGTGTGCGCCTCGAAGCCGCTCATTTCGGAGCTGCCCAGCGGCGCCACGCCGGAGAACACGCGGTACTGGTCGCTGGACAGCGCGCACAGCATCAGGCTCAGGCCGGGCTCGTCGAAGTACTCGGCGTTGTTGGCCGACACGCCGATGCCGACGGTGCCCGACCAGTCGGTGACCTCGGGCAGTTCGGCACTCAGGTGATCGAGGATCTCCTGCGCCTCGGCCGCGTAGTGGTCGGTGATGTAGAGCAGCCCGAGCGTCGGGTTCGACGCGTAGTCGGGCAGCGCCATCTGCGCGCGCAACTGGGCCAGCACGAGGCCGGCGGCCATGCGCCATTGCGGGTGGGTGGCATGGCCGGTGGGAAACAGTTTCATGGTGCGTACCGACCCGTGCGTCGTCTGGAAAGGTGTCTGTAAGACGTCAGCGCCGGCCGGAGGTTCGCTTGCGCGCGGCGGTGGACGTGGTTTTCTTGCGCGCGGCGGGTGCCGGCGCGGCTTTCTTGGCGGCGGCTTTCTTCGCCGCGGTCTTGGCGGCCGGCTTGCGCGCCGCCGTCGCCTTGCCGATGACCTGCCCCACGGCGTCGGCCAGCGGCTGCGCCATGGCCGGCACCTTGAGCTGCGCCGCGTCCTGCAGCGCCGTGCTCGCGATCTGCTGGAACTGCTCGGTGAGCGAGCCCCACCATTGCATCGGGTCGACCACGCCGGCGGCGCCGTTGGACGAGGCGGGCTTGGCGCGCGACGTCTTCTTCGGCGCCGGGGCTTCCTCTTCTTCCGCTTCTTCCTCGGCCTCGTCGAACTCTTCTTCCTCTTCCTCGACGGGCTCCGGTTCGGGCCGCGGTGCGGGGGCAGGGGCAGGGGCCGGTGCAGGCGCTGGCGCCATGACCGCGGCCTGCTTGGTGAACGCACTGGCGATGTCTTCCATCCGCACGTTCATGCCGCGCAGGGTCGACAGCGTCATCTTCTGCACCTCGAGCGCCTGGATGGTCGCCTTGAGCGCATGGCCGTTCTGTTCGAGCCAGTACTGGACGGTCTTGAGTTCCTGGATGCGCTTGTCGACCTCTTCGACGCTCATGGTGGGCGCGACCCAACTCGCGAGGCTGGGGATGCCGGGCACCGACCCGGAGCCCGCGGCGGCACCGCCGGCGAGGTTCTTCAGGAAGTCGAATCCGGGGACGAACTGGCTGAAGTCGAAGGGTTTGCTGGCGTTGCTCATGCGGGAGGTCTCCTGGCTGGGTTTTCTTGTGTTGCCAGCTTACTCCAAGCCCCTTGCAAGCGAATCAGAGCTCGTCCCTGACCCGGCTGAAAACCTTCCAGAAATTCGCGTCCTGCGAGGTCGCGAAGTTGATCCGCATCATCGTGCTCGGCGGGCGGCGCGCATGGAACAGCGAGCCCGGCGCCAGCAGGTAGCCCTGGTCGAGCATGCGTTGCGTGAGCGCGTCGGTGTCCACGCCCGTGTCGACCCAGCCGAACAGCCCGGCCGGCTCCGAGGCGAAGGTGCAGCCGTGCGACATGGCGAGCTTCACCGCGCGGCCGCGCGCGCCGTCCAGGCGGATGCGCACGCGCTCCGAATGACGGCGCAGCTGGCCCTGATCGATGCACCACGACAGCGCCCGCTCGAACAGCGTGGGCGAGGTCAGCGTGGCCAGCAGCTTGGTCTCGAGCAGCCGCTCTTTCAGCGCGGGCGAAGCGGCCAGGAAGCCGATGCGCCAGTTGGGCGCCAGGATCTTCGCGAAGCCGCTGACGTAGATGGTGCGCTGCAGCCCGTCGAGCGCGCTCAGGCGCGTGGCGTGCTCCGGCGCGAGGTGGCTGTAGGTGTCGTCCTCGACGATGTGGAAGTCGTGTTCGTTGGCCAGCTTGAGCACGCGGTGCGCGCTGCCCGGCGTGAGGCTGTAGCCAGTCGGGTTGTGCAGCACGCTCACGCTGACGAAGAGCTTGGGGCTGTGCAGCTTGCAATACTGCGCCATCACGTCCAGGTCGGGCCCGTCGGCGCGGCGCGGCACGGGCAGGATGCGCATGCCCAGCGCTTCGAGCCGCGCGAACTCCAGCGCCCAGCCGGGTTCCTCGACCATCACCGGATCGCCCGCGCGCAACAGCGTGCGGCTCACGATGTCCAGCGCGTGCGTGGCGCCGATGGTGGTCACGATCTGGTCCGGCCCGGCCGGCACGTTGATGCGCACCAGCTTCTGCGACAGGCTGCGGCGCAGCGCGAGGTCGCCCGAGGGCTCGCCGTACTGCAGCGACAGTTCCTGCAGCGCCGACGTGGTCGTCACGCGGCGCACCGCGGTCGCCAGGAAGGTCGAGGCCATCCAGTCGGGCGGAAACACGCCCATGCCCGGCTGCGGCTTGTCGCTCGGGCGGTGGAACATGCTGCGGATCAGCGAGCTGGCGTCGGCCGGCACGCGCGAGGCCATCATCGGCAGCACCACGGGCACGGCATGCGCCGGGTTGCGCGAGCTCTCGGGCGCCGGCGCCGCGTCGCGCACGTAGAAGCCGCGCTGGCGGCGCGCCTCGACCAGCCCTTGCGCGAGCAGCTGGTCGTACGCGGCGACCACGGTGTACGGGCTCACGCCCTGCTGGCGCGCGCACTCGCGCACCGAGGGCAGGCGCGCGCCGGGTGCCAGCAGCCGGTTGCGGATGCGCTCGGCGAGGCGGTCGGCCAGCTGCCCGGTCAGGGACTGGGTGGAGGTTCGGGTCAGCATCGGGTCGGACTGCATCGCACAGAGAGCAAGAAAAGGGCGGCGTGTGTCGAAGGAATGACCAATACAGATTTCAGATTTGTTCGATCATCTGTACTGGAACTGTAATGGTCCAAAGTTTAGAGTCTGTGACATGAACTGGCAAGAATTCACCGCGCTGCTGGTGCTGGCCACGGCGATGAGCTTCTCGCCCGGCCCCAACACCACGCTCTCCACCGCCCTGGCGGCCAACGGCGGCCTGCCGCGCGCCATGCGCTTCGTGGTCGCGGTGCCGGTGGGCTGGACCTTGCTGCTGGCCATCTGCGCGGCCGGCCTCGGCGCGCTGGTGGTGGCCATGCCACCGCTGCGCCTGGCGATCAAGGGCCTGGGCATCGCCTACCTGCTGTGGCTGGCCTACAAGCTCAGCGGCAGCGCCCAGCTCGGCAAGGCCGACAGCGCCCGCCTCTCGGTCGGCTTCGGGCAGGGCGTGATGCTGCAGTTCGTGAACATCAAGGCCTGGCTGCTGGCGCTCACGCTGGTGGCGGGCTGGATCGCCGGCCAACCCGACGCGCTCGCGCGCTTCGCCATCGTCGCGCCCGTGATGCTGACCTACGCCTTCACCAGCAACTTCGCCTATGCGCTGGTCGGCGCACTGCTGCGCGAGTGGCTGGCCAAAGGCACGCGCCTGCTGTGGTTCAACCGCGCGATGGGCCTGATCCTCGTGCTCACGGCCTGGTGGATGGTGGGCGTATGAAGCTCGCCCTCAAGGACGAAACGCTGGGCATGTGGCTCGGGGTGGTCGGCGTGGCGCTGTTCGCCATCACGCTGCCGATGACGCGGCTGGCCACGGGCACGCAAGAGGCGCCGCAGCTGTCGCCGTGGTTCGTCACGCTCGGGCGCGCGGCGCTGGCGGGCGTGCTGTCGGCCATCTTTTTGCTGGTCACGCGCTCGCCGCGCCCGGCAGCGCACCAGTGGAAGCCGCTGGGCATGGCGGTGCTGGGCAACTGCATCGGCTTTCCGCTGCTGCTGGCCTTTGCGCTGCGCGTGGTCACGGCCAGCCACGCGGCGGTGGTGACGGCGCTGCTGCCGCTGGTCACGGCCGCGGTCGCGGCCTGGGTGCTGCACCAGCGCGCGCGGCTGGGCTTCTGGCTCTGCGCCATCGCGGGCAGCCTGCTGGTGGTGGTGTTCTCGGTGCTGCGCGCGCAGCAGAGCGGCCACGGCTTCGGTTTCGAATGGGCCGACCTGCTGCTGGTCGGCGCGGTCGTCGCGGCCTCGGTCGGCTACATCTACGGCGCGCAGGTCACGCCGTCGCTGGGCGCCGAGCGCGTGATCTGCTGGGTCTGCGTGATGGCGCTGCCCGTGACGCTGCCCGCCACCATCGCCCTGTGGCCGCAGCAGCCCGTGGCCGCCTCGGCCTGGATCGGCTTCACCTACGTGGGCATGTTCTCGATGTGGATCGGCTTCTTCGCCTGGTACCGCGGCCTGGCCCTGGGCGGCGCGCTGCGCGTGAGCCAGACGCAGCTGCTGCAGCCCTTCCTGTCGATCCTCGCGTCGATCCCGCTACTGGGCGAACCGCTCGACCTGGTGACGCTGGGCTTCGCCGCCGCCGTGGTCGCCACGGTGGTCGCGGGCAAGCGGCTGTCGCAACCGGCGGCGCCTGCCGTTCCACGCGGCGCCGAGCCGCAGGCCAGGAGCTGACCACCATGACGCTGTTCAGCCATGTCACCGTCGGCTGCACCGACCTGCCGCGCGCCGCCGCCTTCTACGACGCGGTGCTGGCCCCGCTCGGCCTGATCCGCCGCCCCGTGACGCCCGACGGCGGCCCCGATGCCGCCTGCTGGATCGCTCCGGGCCAGACGCTCCCGCGCTTTTACGTGTACATCCCGCTGGACGGCGAACCCGCCAGCGCCGGCAACGGCAGCATGGTCGCGTTCTGCGCGCCCTCGCCGCAGGCCGTTCATGCCGCCCACGAGGCGGCCCTGCGCCACGGTGGCCGCGACGAAGGCGCGCCCGGGCCCCGCCCCCGCTACGGGCAGGGCTATTACGGCGCCTACCTGCGCGACCCGGACGGCAACAAAATCCATGTCGTGCACCGTGGCGACATCCCGCCATCCTGACGACACACTCAGACTCACCTCTCATTCGCCAGAAAGAAGAAAGCCTCCCATGAACTGGAAACTCGCCGCCCGCGCCGCCAAGATGAATCCTTCGGTGCTGCGTGAAATCCTCAAGGTCACCGAGCGCCCCGGCATCATCAGCCTGGCCGGCGGCCTGCCTTCGCCCAAGACCTTCCCGATCCAGGAGTTCGCCGACGCCTGCGCCGAAGTGCTGCACAACGACGGCCAGGCCGCGCTGCAGTACGCCGCCAGCGAAGGCTATGCGCCGCTGCGCCAGGCCGTGGCCGACATGCTGCCCTGGGACGTCGACGCCTCGCAGGTGCTCATCACCACCGGCTCGCAGCAGGGCCTGGATCTCGTGGCCAAGGTGCTGATCGATCCGGGCAGCAAGGTGCTCGTCGAGACGCCCACCTACCTGGGCGCGCTGCAGGCCTTCGGCCCAATGGAGCCGCACCCCGTGGGCGTGGCCAGCGACGACGAGGGCGTGATCGTCGACGACCTCGTGAGCAAGGCGGCCGACGCGCGCTTCGTCTACCTGCTGCCCAACTTCCAGAACCCCACCGGCCGCACCATGACCGAGGCGCGCCGCGCCGCGGTCTCGGCCGCAGCCGCCGCCGCGAACCTGCCGATCGTCGAGGACAACCCCTACGGCGAGCTCTGGTTCGACGAAGCCCCGCCGCTGCCGCTGGCCGCGCGCAACCCCGAGGGCGTGATCTACCTGGGCTCGTTCTCCAAGGTGCTGGCCCCGGGCCTGCGCCTGGGCTTCCTGGTGGCGCCGAAGGCCATCTTCCCCAAGCTGCTGCAGGCCAAGCAGGCGGTCGACCTGCACACGCCGATCTTCACGCAGCGCATGGTCTCGGCCGTGATGAAGGACGGCTTCCTCGACCGTCACGTGCCCACCATCCGCGCGCTGTACAAGCGCCAGCGCGATGCGATGATCGCCGCGCTGCACCGCGAGATGGCCGGCCTCGACGTGAAGTTCAACGCACCCAAGGGCGGCATGTTCCTGTGGGCGCGCCTGCCCGAGGGCATCGACACCGTGACCCTGCTGCCCAAGGCCGTGGAGCGCAACGTGGCCTTCGTGCCCGGCGCGCCGTTCTACGCGGGCGAAGGCGATCCGCGCACGCTGCGCCTGTCGTTCGTGACCGCCAGCGTCGAGGAGATCGACACCGCCATCGCCGCGCTCGCCGTCACGCTGCGCGAAGAGCTGGCGCTGCTGGCCCCCGCCCACGCCTGACAAAGCCGACGACGATGCACATCGCCATCCTCACCTTCGACGGCTTCAACGAGCTCGACTCGCTGGTTGCGCTCGGCGTGCTCAACCGCGTGAAGAAGCCGGGCTGGCGCGTGACGCTGGCCTCGCCCAGCGCCACCGTGACCTCGATGAACGGCGTCACGGTGCATGCCACCGAGCCGCTCGAAGCAGCCTGCGAGGCGGGCGCGGTGATCGTCGGCAGCGGCATCCGCACACGCGAGATCGCCGCCGACGCGGGCCTGATGGGCGTGCTGCGCGGGCTCGACCCGTCGCGCCAGCTCATCGGCGCGCAATGCTCGGGCACGCTGCTGCTGGCCAAGCTCGGCCTGCTGGGCACGGTGCCGGCCTGCACCGACCTCACGACCAAGCCCTGGGTGCAGGAGGCCGGCGTCGAGGTGCTCAACCAGCCCTTCTTCGCGCAGGGCAACGTGGCGACCGCGGGCGGCTGCTTCTCGGCGCCCTACCTCGCGGCGTGGCTCATCGCGCGCACCGAAGGGCTCGAGGCCGCGAAGAGCGCGCTGCATTACGTCGCGCCGGTCGGCGAGAAAGACGACTACGTGGCGCGCGCGATGCGCAACATCGAACCGTACCTGCAGACCCGGCCATCGGCCACGGCCGACGCCCTCTCCGCACAAGGACACTGAACACCATGCTCAACATCTGGGGCCGCATCAGTTCGATCAACGTGCGCAAGGTCGTGTGGTGCGCGCAGGAGCTCGGGCTCGACTTCCAGCGCACCGAGGCCGGCGGCAAATTCGGCGTGGTGCAGACGCCCGAATACCGCGCGCTCAACCCGAACGCCATGGTGCCCACCATCGACGACGGCGAAGGCGCCGAGCGCGTCACGCTGTGGGAGTCGAACGTCATCGTGCGCTACCTGTGCGCCCGCTACTCGCACGGCACGCTCTACCCGAGTGAGCTGCCCGCGCGCTTCGACGCCGAGCGCTGGATGGACTGGCAGCAGACCACGCTCAACCGCGCCAGCCGCGACGCCTTCGTGCAATGGGTGCGCACGGCGCCCTCGGAGCGCCAGCCCGCGCTGATCGCCGCGTCGGTGCGCGAGAGCGAGGCGCTGTTCGCGATGCTCGACGCGCACCTCGCGCAGCGCCCCTACATGGCCGGCGAGCGCTTCACCATGGCCGACATCCCGATCGGCTGCGAGGCGCACCGCTGGTTCGGCCTGCCCGGCGCCGAGTACCGCCGGCCGGCCTGGCCGAACGTCGAACGTTGGTATTCGGAACTGCTTTCCCGCCCGGGCACGCGCGGCGTGCTCGATCTATCCCTCGAATGACCCTGATGAAATCCCGCCCCTTCAAGCAAGTCGACGTCTTCACCGCCACCGCCTACTACGGCAACCCGCTCGCGGTGGTGATCGACGGCCAGGACCTGGACGACGCCGCCATGCAGCGCTTCGCGCAGTGGACCAACCTGTCGGAGACCACCTTCCTGCTGCCGCCGACCGACCCGGGCGCCGACTACCGCGTGCGCATCTTCACGCCCGGCGGCGAGCTGCCCTTTGCCGGCCACCCGACCATCGGCAGCTGCCATGCGTGGCTGCAGGCCGGCGGCAAGCCCAAGGTGGCGGGCCGCGTGGTGCAGCAGTGCGGCGCCGGCCTCGTGCCGCTGCGGCGCGACGGCGAGCGCCTGGCCTTTGCCGCGCCGCCGCTCAAGCGCAGCGCCCCGAGCCCCGCGCTGCTGGCCAAGGTGGCCGGCGCGCTGGGCCTGAAGGCGCAGCAGGTCATCGCGGCGCAGGTGCTCGACAACGGCCCGGTCTGGTTCGGCTTGCTGCTGAACGACGCCGACGCCGTGCTGGCGCTGCAGCCCGACCACCGCGCACTCAAGGAACTGGGCGTGAAGGCCGGCGTGGCCGGCGTGCCCTCGGCGCACGACACCTCGCTGCTCATCGGCCGCTCGAACCGCGAGGCGCGCGCCTTCGGCAACCGCCCCGCCACGCCGAACGACGACGGCGCCAAGATCGACCTCGAGGTGCGCGCCTTCGCCGAGCCCATCGGCGTGCAGGAAGACCCGGTCACCGGCAGCCTCAACGCCAGCCTGGCCGAATGGCTGATCGCCGACGGCCACATGCCCGAGCGCTACCTGGCCGCGCAAGGCCAGTGCCTGGGCCGCGCGGGCCGCGTGCACATCGAGCGCGACAGCGACGGCACGATCTGGGTCGGCGGCGATGCCGTGACCTGCGTCGACGGCCACGTCACGCTCTGAACGAAAGCCACACCATGCACCCCGCCGAAGTCGACCACCTGGTGATCGCTGCCGCCTCGCTGGCGGAGGGCGTGGCATGGTGCGAGGCCACGCTCGGCGTCACGCCCGCGCCCGGCGGCGTGCACCCACTCATGGGCACGCACAACCGGCTGCTGAACATCGCGAGCGCCGCGTTCCCGCGCGCCTATGCCGAGATCATCGCCATCGAGCCCGGCAAGGCGCCGTCGCGGCCGAAGACGCGCCGCTGGTTCGACCTGGACGACGCCGCGCTGCAGGCCGCGCTCGCGCAGCGCGGCCCGCGCCTCATCCACTTCGTGGCGCGCGTGCCCGATGCGCACGCCGCCACGCAGGCGCTCGCGCGCGAGGAGCATGCGCACATCGACCGCGGCCACCTGCTCGAAGCCTCGCGCGATACGCCGGCCGGCCGGCTCGAGTGGCAGATCACGGTGCGCGACGACGGCCAGCGCCTGTTCTACGGCGCGCTGCCCACGCTGATCCAGTGGGGCGCGGTGCACCCCACCGACGCCATGCCCGCCTCGGGCCTGGCGCTGCGTTCGCTGCGCGTGGCGCATCCGCGCGCGCCGGC
>NZ_BCUS01000010.1 GCF_001591345.1 Variovorax boronicumulans NBRC 103145
GCTGCGCTGGCGGCGCTCGGCGTGGCGGCGCTCGCGCTGGTGCTGTGGCAGGGCGGCCACCTGTGGCGCGCCGACCTGAGCGCGATGAGCCCCGTTCCGCGCTCGGCCCAGCAGCTCGACGAGATGCTGCGCAAGGACATCGGCGCCAGCGACGGCGGCGTGCTCGTGGTGGCCTTCGGCGACGACGAACAGGCCGCACTGCGCCACACCGAGGCCGCGGCCGCGCGTCTCGATGCGCTGGTCGACAAGGGCGAGCTCAGCGGCTACGAAGCCGTGACCCGCGTGCTGCCCAGCGTGGCCGCGCAAACGGCGCGCCAGGCCAGCCTGCCCGACGCCGACACGCTGCGTGCCAACCTGGCCGAGGCGACCAAGGGCCTGCCGCTGCCGGCATCGCGCCTCGGTCCCTTCGTGGCCGATGTGGAGGCCGCGCGCAAGCAAGCGCCCGTGCAGCGCACCGACCTCATGGGCGGCCCGCTGGGCTCCGTGGTCAACACGCTGATGTACGAGCGCCCGGGCGGTGGCTGGTCCACGCTGGTCGTGCTGCATCCCGGCCCGGGCTTCGAACAGGCGCGCCTCGAGGAGGCGCTGGCCGGTCTGCCCGAAGTGCAGGTGGTGGACGTCGGCCGCGAGCTCGGCGGCCTCTACCAGCGCTACCTGCACGAGGCCTTCGTGCAGGTGCTGCTCGGCGCGCTGGCGGTGGTGGTGCTGTTGGGCGTGTACCTGCGCTCGTGGCGCCGGCTGCTGGCCGTGTGCCAGCCGCTGCTGTTCGCGGTGGTGCTCACGCTGGGTGGCATGGCGCTGGCGCAGGCGGCGCTCGGCATCCTGCACCTCGTGGGGCTGCTGCTGATCGTCGCCGTGGGATCGAACTACGCGCTCTTCTTTGACCAGCTGCGCACGACCGGGCGCGCCGACGAAGACACGCTGGCCTCGCTGATGCTGGCCAACCTCACGACGGTGGTGTCGTTCGGGCTGATCGCGATCTCGGACATTCCGGCGCTGTCGTCCATCGGCCGCGTGGTCGCGCCGGGCGCCTTGCTGGCGCTGCTGCTGTCGGCCGCGTTCGCGCGCAACGTGGCGCCCGGGAAGGGCCCGAGCCCGCAGCGTCCGCGCTGATGGGAAAATCCGGACCCACCATGTCGTCGCCTTCCGCCCCTTCCACTCGTTCTGCCGCCTCCGAATCCTGGCCCTGGCCGCCGGCCATGCGCGCCAGCGCGGCCGTGCATGTGGCTGCGTTGGGCGCTGGCGTGCTGGTGCCCGGCGCCTGGCCCTGGGCGCTCGGCGCGGTGGTGCTGAACCATGCGCTGATCACCGGTGCGGGCCTCACGCCGCGCAGCAACCTGCTCGGCCCGAACGTCACGCGCCTGCCCGAGGCCGCCGCTGCGCGTCGCGAGGTGGCGATCACCATCGACGACGGGCCCGAGCCCGAGGTCACGCCTCGCGTGCTCGACCTGCTGGACGCCCACGGCCAGCGCGCCACCTTCTTCTGCATCGCCGAGCGCGTGCTGGCGCATCCCGCACTGGCGCGCGAGATCGTCGCGCGCGGCCACAGCATCCAGAACCACACGGCGCGGCATCGCCACAACTTCTCTTTCCTCGGCCCGCGCGGCTTCGCGGCGGAGATCGCGCGCGCGCAGGACATCCTGACCGACGTGACTGGCCAGCGCCCGACCTGTTTCCGCGCGCCCGCCGGCCTGCGCAACCCTTTCCTCGAACCCGTGCTGCACCGCCTCGGCCTTTCGCTCGTGAGCTGGACGCGGCGCGGTTTCGACACCCGCGAAGGCGACGCCGCCAAGGTGATGGCGCGCCTCGCCCGCCACCTGCAGGCACGCGACATCCTGCTGCTGCACGACGGCAATGCCGCGCGCACCGCGGCGGGGCAACCCGTCTTGCTGGAAGTCCTGCCCTTGTTGCTCCAACGCCTGCGCACCGATGGATTGCGCGCCGTGACCCTGCCTGAAGGATTGAAGACCGCATGAGCGCCGTGATGCCATCGACGATGACCACCGACCAAGCCTGGCGCGAGCTGCACGAAGCCGCGACCGTCCCCTACAAGAAGGGCGGCACCTTCGCCTGGCAGTTCGCGCGCGGCAAGCTCGGACGCGACCCGGTGTTTCGCGGTCTGCTCGAACGTGGGCTGATCGACGCGCAGCATCGGCGCGTGGTCGACATCGGCTGCGGGCAGGGCCTCTTCGTGAGCCTGCTGGCGTCGATGAGCGCGATGCAGCAACAGGGCCGCTGGCCGGCCTCATGGGCCGCCACGCCGGCCGCGGCGGACTACACGGGCATCGAGCTGATGCCGAAGGACGTGGCGCGCGCCGAGGCGTCGGTCGGTCACCTGAAGCCCACGCCGCGACTCGTGTGCGCCGACATGTGCTCGGCCACCTTGCCCGATTGCGACCTGGTCGTGATCCTCGACGTGCTGCACTACGTGGACCTCACCGCGCAGGAGGGGGTGTTGACGCGCGTGCGCGACGCGCTGCGCCGTGGCGGCAACCCGAAGGCGCGCCTGCTGTTGCGCGTGGGCGATGCGTCGAGCACGCGCGGTTTCGCGATCAGCCAGTGGGTCGATCGCACCGTGACGCGTATTCGCGGCCACAAGGTCTCGCCGACCTGGGGCCGGCCACTGACTGAATGGACTGCGCTGCTGCAGCGCCTGGGGTTCCGCGTGCAGAGCATCCCGATGAGCGAAGGCACGCCCTTCGCCAACGTGCTGCTGGTGGCCGACCTGGAGGCTGCCGCTTGACGGCACCGCAGACGCTCGACCGCGCGGGCATCGCTGCGCGCATTCCGCACAGCGGCAGCATGTGCCTGCTGGAGCGCCTCGAGGGCTGGGACGCCGAATCGATCCACTGCAGCACCACGACGCACAGCCAGGCGGACAACCCGCTGCGCACCGAGAGCGGCCTGCTCGCGCCCAACGCCATCGAGTACGCGGCGCAGGCCATGGCGCTGCACGGCGGCCTGCTGGCCGCCGAGGGCAGCACGCCGTCGGCCGGCTTCCTGGCCAGTGCGCGCAACGTGAAGCTGGCGGTGGCGCGGCTGGACGACATCGCCGGGGCGTTGCAGGTGCGCGCGAAGCGCCTGTCCGGCGACGACCGGCAGGTCTTGTATGAATTCACGGTGGCGGCCGACGACGGCCGCCTGCTGGCCGAAGGCCGGGCCGTGGTGGTCTTGAACACGCCGCTGGCGGACACCGAAAGCACACCGTCATGAGTTTCGAAGGAAAACGCACACTGATCACCGGCGCCAGCGGCGCGCTCGGCGCGGCCATGGCGGAGCGCTTTGCACGCGATGGCGCCACCGTGCTGCTGCATGCGAACTCGCGGCCCGAGGCCATCGAGCAGCTGGCCGCGTCGATCACCGCCGCCGGTGGCAAGGCGGAATGCCATGTGTTCGACCTGCGCAGCGACGAAGCCTGTGCGGCCGGCTGCGCACGCATCCTCGAAGGCGGCGCGGTGCAGATCCTCGTCAACAACGCAGGCGTGCACGACGATGCCGTACTGCCCGGCATGCGCGCCGAGCAATGGCACAAGGTGATCGACGTGTCGCTGAACGGCTTCTTCCGCGTGACCCAACCGCTGCTGCTGCCGATGATGCGCACCCGCTGGGGGCGCGTGCTGAACATCTCGTCCGTCGCTGCCATCGCGGGGAACAAGGGGCAGGTGAACTACGCCGCGGCCAAGGGCGCGCTGAACAGTGCGACCAAGGCGCTGTCGCTCGAAGTGGCGTCGCGCGGCGTGACCGTGAACGCGATCGCGCCGGGGATCATCGCGTCGCCGATGGCCGATGCGGTGTTCGACCCCGCGCTCATCAACCAGATGGTGCCCGTGAAGCGCGCCGGAACGCCGCAGGAAGTGGCGGCGCTGGCGGCGTTCCTGGCAGGCGATGAAGCCGCGTACATCACGGGGCAGGTGATCTCGATCAACGGCGGGATGATCTGAGGCCCGGCTGCTTCGTTCTTCATTGCGAGGAGCAGGGCATCCACTTCACCCCTGAGCCCGGCAGGCGGTGCGGTGTGGGCGGCCCCTCTGTGCCGCCGAGGAGCGCGGCGTTTCGCGGATCAGGGCTCGCAGCTGTTTGAGCCGAAGGCGAGTTCTGCGAGACCCCGCGAAACGCGAGCACCGCAGGGCAGCCGCGAAGCGGCCGGCACAGTGGGGCCGACCACGCCGTGCCGCCTGTCGGGCGCTCCCAAACGGCCTAAAGAGGCAGCGTATCAAACGCAGCGTAGGCCGTAGCCAGCCAAGACTTCACGCGCTGTCGTTCCAGCAATCCAAGCGCATGCGGCCCTTCGCGGTCGTTCACCGCCTTCCAGAAGCTCGTGTTCTGCGCATCGATCTTGCGCATGCTGGCCTCATGCAAACGCGGCAAGGCAATCACGCGTGCGCCATTCGCATTGGCCTTCGACAGCGACTGCGACGCCAGCAGCATCCCGAAGTCGCTGCCGCGCCCGTAGTTCTGCACCACGATGTAGTTGGGCCGGTTGCCGAAGGTGTCGATCAGCGTGCCGAGCAGGTCGGTGGAGTCCTTGCCGTCGTCCAGCACGTGCCAGAAGTTGACCGTGACGTCGATCTCCTCGAACACGTCGAACAGGTCCGATTCCTTGATCCAGCGCGACAGCGGCGCCAGCGTCTGCGCCGCGAGGTCGACGATCACGCTCTGCTTCGGGTTGGTCTCGAAGCCGTTCACCACCGTGTCCAGGCCTTCGAAGCTGTCGACCACCACGGGCGAGGCAAAGCCCTCGTAGAAGCGCGTGAAGGAGCTGTGCGAACGGTCGGTGTCGAAGCCGGTGAAGGGCCGGCTGCGATCGATGAAGTACTGGGCCAGCACGCGTGCGGTGACCGATTTGCCGACACCGCCTTTCTCGCCGCCAATGAAGTTGATGGAGCTCATGAGTGGTTGCTGCCTCGAATGGGTTGAGGGGTGGAGGAGGGCGGATTCATTCTAGGGGTCGCCTGTCGCGCTATCGTGGCTAGCGACCCCGCTTGCTCATGCCCTGCAGCAAGGGATGTGCCTGCAGGCGCTGCTGCAGCCGTTTCTTCCACGGAGCCGGCAGTGCCGAGGCGTCGATCATCGCGGGCCACTGGTCACGCGCGAGGCGGGCCGTGTCGGCCACCACGCGTCGCATGCGCGGCTCGTGCACGCCGGCCGAGAAGCAGAAGGCGCGCACGTTGGCGGGCGTGAACATCGCGGTGCGACGCGCAGCGGTGGCGCTAACCGGAGCCGGCAACAGCGGCAACGCATGGCCCTCGACGCCCTGCAGCGCCGCGTAGGCCACGATGTCATAGGCCGGCGCCAACCGTGGTGCGATGCCGTCGGGGTACAGCACGCCGAAGTTCTTCAGGTGGGCATCCGGGTTGCCCAGCAGGTCGTTGACCACGAGCCGGCGCACCAGTTCGAGCACGGCGTCTTCGCCCAGCGACGGAAAGGCGCGCATCGCGAGTGCCATGTCGAGGTAGCTGCCGCTGTACTTGTGCATCGGGTCGACCGCGAGCACCTGCGCGAAGTCTTCGAAGTGGATGCGGCGCGCGCCATCGCGATCGAAGCGCGTGACGGCCAGGAACTCGGGCTCGTCCGGCAGCGCATAGCTGTGCTCCGCCGCGATGGCCGACAGCGGCGCGAGTTCGGCGTGACACACCTCGACGCCCGCCACCCCTGCCATCCGCAGCGAGAGCATCTCGAGTTGCGGCATGTGCGGCCGGCCGGCCACCGGCAGCTTGGCGATCACGCGCGTGCTGGCGCCGGCGCGCACGCGCGCCACGTAGCGTCCGCCCTGGCGGCGCAGGCCGAGCTTGGGCTGCACGCCCGAGACCGAGATGCCCTGCGGCATCGGCAACTCGACCACCGACATCTCGAGCGCGTCCTGGTCCTGCGTGATGAGCCGCTGCAGCGTGCCGCGGTCCACCGACACCGGGCGTGCGGCCACGGCGCCGGGCAGGTCGCCGCCGCAGGCCGCCAGCAATTCGAAGTGGTCGTTCTCGCGGCAACCGCGCAGCTGCGCGATGTGGCTGCGCAGCACGCCCTCGGGCAGCAGGTTCTGGAAGAAGCCGGGCAACTGGCCGCCCTGGGCGTTGAACAGCGGGTTCTTCACGTCGCTCCATAGCGCGGCCTGGGCTGCCGGGTCGCTTGCGACCATCGACAGCGAAAGCACGCCGGGCGGTGGGGTGGCGATCAGCTCGGGCTCCGCCACGAAACGGCACAGGTCGGCGTACTGGAACAGCTTGCCGAGGCGGTGCACGCCGAGCGAAATCTCGAGGATCTTGACGTTCATGGCTGAGAGCGGCGGCCCCGCACGTAGGGCGGCGCGGCGGGCGCTTCGGCCAGCGCCCGACCGACGCGCGTGGCGACCGGCCGGTAGCCGGGATCGACGGCCGTGCCTTCACCGAAGCCCTTGGGCGCGAGCTGCAGTTCGAGCCCCAGCGCATCGACCAGCGCGAGCAGCGACGACAGCTGCGGGTTGCCCTTCAGGCTCAGGGCATTGCGCACCGAGCGCTCGGTGAGCCCCGAACGTAAGGCGATCTCGGCGTTCGTGAGGCCGGCGGCCCCGCGACGCGCCGTGAGGGCGGTGATGAGTTCCTGCTTGTCCACGGAAAGATATTACCGCAAATGCCTATTTGGGAAACATATTTCCGATGCGAAGAGCCTACTTGGGGATCAGCGTGAAGAGCGGCATGACCACGCCCATCACCCAGTTCTGGCCGAAGTCGAGGGCCGCCCGGCGGTACTTCTCGTCGGCCTGCGCGGCCAGCAGGTCGAGCCGTGCCACCACCTTCGACAGCTCGCGGTCGGCCACGAGGTTGCGCCCGCGCTCGCTGATCTCGGTGGCCAGCAGCAGTGGCTGGCCGTCGGGGCCGGTCTTGGAAGAAATGAGCCAGAGCGAAATCTCGAAGTTGCGCGCCGTGCGGTAGCTGTTCTCGGCGTCGACCCCGTCGATCATGGTCTGGTCCCAGGTGTTGCCGTTGGCCTGCTTGAGCATCGAGGCCCACCCGACGACCAGCGCCGCCACGCGGTCGCCCTGGTAGGCCTGCGGGCCGGTCTCGAAGGCCAGGCGGATGGCGTCGATGCCGGTGGCGCCGCGCAACTCGGGCAACTGCGTGCCCTGCAGGACCGCGTCCCAGGTGCGCTGCGTGGCTTCTTCCATGCTGGATGCCGACTTGCGCCATTCGCGCGGGTTGCGCCGGTACAAGGTGGTCTGCACGCGGCGCACCGACTGCAGGTTGTCGCGCAGCGACAGGTTGGCGATGCGGT
The DNA here is from genome assembly GCF_001591345.1 of Variovorax boronicumulans NBRC 103145. Classification (GTDB taxonomy): domain Bacteria; phylum Pseudomonadota; class Gammaproteobacteria; order Burkholderiales; family Burkholderiaceae_C; genus Variovorax; species Variovorax boronicumulans. The sequence continues at coordinate 7,246 of NZ_BCUS01000010.1, forward strand.
TGGTGCCCGATTGCAGCCATTCCTGGTTGCCGTAGGGCTCGGCGCGCTCGGTGGAACGGAAGGAGGAACAGCCCGTCAGCGCCAGCGGCGCGAGCAGGGCGGCCGCGGTGCCTGCCAGCAGGCAGGTGCGTCGCGCCGCGAGGGGAGAAGCCAGGGAATCGCTCATGCCCTGACGTTATCATCCACGGCTGGGGCGGCGGCCCGCTTCAAGCTGCGGGCCCGTGCAATTTTCCTTACAAATCAATACCTTGGCGCTACGCCAAGGCAGGGCGACAAGTCGTGCGTCTTAACTCCATCAAGCTCTCGGGCTTCAAGTCGTTCGCCGAACCCACCAACTTCCTGCTGCCGGGCCAACTGGTCGGGGTGGTGGGGCCGAACGGCTGCGGCAAGTCGAACATCATGGATGCCGTGCGCTGGGTGCTCGGCGAGTCGCGTGCGTCGGAACTGCGCGGCGAGTCGATGCAGGACGTGATCTTCAACGGCACGACCACCCGCAAGCAGGCCAGCCGTTCGAGCGTCGAGCTGGTGTTCGACAACGCCGACCACCGCGCCGGCGGCCAGTGGAACCAGTTCACCGAAATCGCCGTGCGTCGCGTGCTCACGCGCGACGGCACCAGCAGCTACTACATCAACAACCAGCCGGTGCGCCGCCGTGACGTGCAGGACGTGTTCCTCGGCACCGGCCTCGGGCCTCGCGCCTACGCCATCATCGGCCAGGGCACGATCAGCCGGATCATCGAATCCAAGCCCGAAGAACTGCGCCTGTTCCTCGAAGAGGCCGCGGGTGTCTCCAAGTACAAGGAGCGCCGCCGCGAAACCGAGAACCGCCTGGGCGACACGCGCGAGAACCTCACGCGCGTCGAAGACATCCTGCGCGAACTCAACGCCAACCTCGAAAAGCTCGAGAAGCAGGCCGAGGTGGCGGCGCGCTACAACGCGCTGCAGGGCGACGCCACGAAGAAGCAGCACCAGCTGTGGTTCCTCAAGCGCGGCGAAAGCGATGCCGACCAGGCCAAGATCAAGGCCGATTCGGAAAAGGCCATCAACGACCTCGAATCGCGCACCGCCGACCTGCGCCGCATCGAGTCCGAACTCGAAACCGTGCGCCAGGCCCACTACGGCGCCGGCGACCTGGTGAACCAGGCGCAAGGCAAGCTGTACGAAGCCAGCGCCGAGGTTGGTCGGCTCGAAGGCGAGATCCGCTTCGTGGTCGAAGGCCGCCAGCGCGTCGAGCAGCGCCTGGTGCAGTTGCGTGAACAGATGGGCCAGTGGGGCCGTCGCCGCGAAGAAGCCGAGGCCGAGATCGAGACGCTGGCCGGTGCCGGCGTCGATGCCGAAGAGCAGGCCATCCTGCTGGCCGCCCAGCTCGAAGAGCACGACGCGCGCCTGCCCGATCTCGAAGAGGCCGTGCAGCGCGCGCAGAACGAAGCCAACACCCAGCGCGCGACGGTGTCGCAGGTGCAGCAGCAGATCCAGGTGCTGGCCGCCGATCAGCGCAACATCGAAGACCAGAGTCGCCAGCTCACGCTGCGCAGCGAACGCCTGCGCGCCGACCAGAACGCACTCGCCGCGCCCGACGAAGACCGGCTGACCGACATGCAGGAGCAGCTGGCCGCGGCACAGGAAACCGCCAGCGAATCGGACGCCCGCCTGCAGGAACTGCAGGAGGCCGTGCCGCAGCTCGACGAAGACCGCCGCGCCAAGCAGCAGGCCGTCAACACCGAGGGCGCCCGCCACGCCGAGTTCTCGGCCCGCCTCGAAGCGCTGCGTGCGCTGCAGGAGAAGGTCAAGACCGACGGCAAGCTCGCCCCCTGGCTCGCCAAGCATGGCCTGGACGGCCTGCAGGGCCTGTGGAGCCGCATCCACATCGAACAGGGTTGGGAGAACGCGCTCGAATCCGCATTGCGCGAGCGCCTGGGCGCGCTCGAAGTCAGCCGGCTTGACATGGTGCGTGCCTTCGGCAACGACGCACCGCCCGCCAAGCTGGCCTTCTACAGCCCGCCCGCCGCCGGCGTGCCGCAGGGCGCGGGCGCGCTGCCCAAGCTGTCGAGCCTGCTGCGCCTGAACGACGCCGGCCAGCAGGCGCTGCTGAACGACTGGCTGCACGGCTGCTTCACGGCCGAGACTTTCGAAGAGGCGCTGGCCCAGCGCGCCACGCTGCAGCCCGGCGAGGTGATCTACGTGCGCAGCGGCCATGCCGTGTCGTCGCACAGCGTGAACTTCTACGCGCCCGATTCCGAGCAGGCCGGCCTCCTGGCCCGCCAGCAGGAAATGGAAAACCTCGAGCGCCAGCTCAAGGCCCAGACGCTCATCAACGAAGAGGCGCGCACCGCGCTGGTCCGCGCCGAAGCGGCCTACGGCGATGCCGCACAGCGCCTCGTCACGGCCCGCCGCGAAGCCGCCGAAACGCAGTCGCGCGCCCATGAGCTGCAGGTCGAGACGCTGCGCATGACGCAGCTCGCCGAACAGACCCGCGCACGCAGCCAGCAGCTGGCCGCCGACCTCGGCGAGGTCGATGCCCAGCTCGAGGAGCTGCAGGAAAAGCGCATCGCCGCCGAAGGCCGCTTCGAAGAGCTCGACATGCAGCTGGCCGACAGCCAGGAGCGCCATGCGCAGCTCGACGAGCGCGTGATCGAAGCCGGCCGCGCGCTCACGGCCAGCCGCGAGCAGCACCGCAGCCTCGAACGGCAGGCGCAGGAAGCCACCTTCTCGCAGCGCACGCTCGAAGCGCGTCGCGGCGAGCTGAACCGCAGCATCGAAACCGCCTCGCAGCAGACCGTCGCGCTGACCGACGAAGACGAGCGCGCCCGCGCCGAGCTGAGCCGCCTGTCGGATGCCGCCGCGCAGGCCGGCCTGCAGGACGCGCTGTCGCTCAAGCTGGAGCGCGAGACCGCCTTGGGCGCGGCCCGCAGCCAGTACGACGACCTCACGCTCAAGCTGCGTGCCAGCGACGAGCGCCGGCTGCAGCTGGAGCGCGAACTCGATCCGCTGCGCCAGCGCATCACCGAGTTCCAGCTCAAGGAGCAGGCCGCGCGCCTGGGCGTCGAGCAGTACCAGCAGCTGCTGGATGACGCCGGTGCCGACCTCGAGGCGGTCGCGCAGTCGATCGAGACCGAGAAGGTGCGCCTGACCGGCCTGCAAAGCGAAATCGACCGCCTGAACCGCGAGGTGGTCGCGCTCGGCGCCGTCAACCTGGCCGCGCTCGACGAACTCGCCATTGCGAGCGAGCGCAAGATCTTCCTCGATGCGCAGTCGGCCGACCTGAACGAAGCCATCGGCACGCTCGAAGACGCCATCCGCAAGATCGACGCCGAAACGCGCGACCTGCTCGGCGGTACCTTCAAGATCGTCAATGAGCACTTCAGCCGCATGTTCCCGGAGCTGTTCGGCGGCGGCAACGCCAAGCTGATGATGACGGGCGACGAAATCCTCGATTCCGGCGTGCAGGTCATGGCCCAGCCGCCCGGCAAGAAGAACCAGACCATCCACCTGCTCTCGGGCGGCGAGAAGGCGCTCACGGCCATTGCGCTCGTGTTCGCCATCTTCCAGCTGAACCCGGCGCCTTTCTGTCTGCTGGACGAAGTGGACGCGCCGCTGGACGACGCCAACACCGAACGCTATGCCAAACTCGTCTCCGCCATGAGCCGTGAAACCCAGTTCCTTTTCATCAGCCACAACAAGATCGCCATGGAAATGGCCGAACAGCTGATCGGCGTGACCATGCAGGAGCAGGGCGTGTCGCGCATCGTTGCGGTCGACATGGAGTCGGCGGTCTCGATGGTCGAAGCGGCATAAGGCAGGCGCGCGCATGAGCAATCTCACCCTCGCCCTGGCGATCCTCGGCGGCCTCGTTCTCGCGGCCGTCGTGGCCTACAACACCCTGATGTCGCGCCGCAATGCGCCGCGCCAGCCCGATGCGGTCGATGTCGCCCTGGCCGAAGCCGAGCGCGCGCTGGCCGGCGGCAGCGACGGCGGCGTGGAGCCGATGCTCCATGCCGACCCGAGCCAGGTGGCCGGCAGCGACCGCCACGAGCCGCTGTTCGACCCCGACCTGCCGGCGCCCAGCGGCGTGCCCGTGCCCACCGGCGAGCGCCGCGGCGGGCTCGATCCGCTGATCGACGTCATCGCGCCCATCTCGCTCGAAGGCCTGGCCTCGGGCGATGCCGCGCTCGCGTCGATGCCGTCGACGCGCCGCGCCGGCAGCAAGCCGGTGGCCATCGAAGGCCTGAACGACCTCACCAGCCAGTGGGAGCCGCCGGCGCCCGGACAGCGCTACCGCGCCTTCCAGGTCGGCGTGCAGCTGGCCAACCGCACTGGGGCGCTCAACGAGATCGAGTACTCCGAGTTCGTGGTCAAGGCGCAGGCCTTTGCCGATGCCGTGAACGGCGCGCCCGAGTTTCCCGAGATGCTCGACGAAGTGGCACGCGCCCGCGAGCTCGACCAGTTCGCCAGCGCGCACGACGCACAACTGGGCTTCGTGCTGCGCGCGCTGCATGCGGCCTGGAGCCCGGGCTATGTGCAGCAGAACGCCGCGCGGCTGGGCTTCGTGGCCGGGATCATTCCGGGCCGCATGGTGCTGCCGACCAGCGAGGCCGGCCTGCCGCCGATCCTCGGGCTCTCGTTCGACACCCAGGCCGCGCTGGCCGACGATCCGGCGCAATCGGCGATCCGCGAGCTCAGCCTGAGCCTGGACGTTCCGCAGGTCGATCGCGGCGAAGAGCCGTTCCGTCGCATGCGCGAGGCCGCCGCCACGCTCGCCCGCGAGATGGACGGCGTGGTGACCGACAGCGACGGCCAGTTGCTGCGCGACGAAACCATGGACGTGATCGGCACCGACCTCGAGCAGCTGTACGACACGCTCGACGCACGCGACCTCGCCGCGGGTTCGCCGCTGGCGCGACGCCTCTTCAGCTGACCTGTCTTTTTCCCGAGGGACACCCCATGACAACGCGCGACGAAGCGGCACGCGAAGCCGCCGCACTGAGCGAGCAGCTGCATCGCCACGCCCATCTGTACTACGTGCTCGACGCCCCCGAACTGCCCGACGCCGAGTACGACAAGATGTTCCAGCGCCTGCAGGTGCTGGAGACCGAGTTTCCCGAACTGCGCACGCCCGATTCGCCGACGCAGCGCGTGGGCGGCACGGTGCTCGACAGCCTGGCCAAGGTGCGCCACCGGGTGCCGATGCTGTCGATCCGCACCGAGACCGACATCACACCGACCGGCGCCAGCGCCTTCGATGCACGCGTGCGCCGTGAACTGGGCCTGGCCGAAGATGCGCCGCAGATTGCCTATGTTTGCGAGCTCAAGTTCGACGGGCTGGCCATGAGCCTGCGCTACGAACACGGCGTGCTGGTCCAGGCTGCCACGCGCGGTGACGGCGAGGTGGGCGAGGACGTCACGCAGAACATCCGCACCGTGCGCGAGATTCCACTCAAGCTCAAGGGCGCGGCGCCACCCGTGGTCGAGGTGCGCGGCGAGGTCTACATGAAGCGTGCCGATTTCGACGCTCTCAACGAGCGCCAGCGCCAGAAGATCGCCGCCGGGCAGAAGAACGAGAAGGTGTTTGTCAACCCGCGCAACGCAGCGGCCGGCGCGGTGCGCCAGCACGACCCGGCGATCGCGGCAGAGCGCCCGCTGAGCTTCTTTGCCTACGGCCTGGGCGAGGTTTCGCCCGCGACCGAAGGCGGCCCCGACATCGCGACCCAGTTCGACTGGCTGCAGCAGTTCCACGCTTGGGGCTTTCCGGTGGCCACGCAGACCGCGCGGGCGACCGGTGCTATTGAACTGATAGCGTTCCACGAAACCATCGGCCGCCAGCGCGATGCGCTGCCGTACGACATCGACGGCGTGGTCTACAAGGTCGACAGCCTGGAGCTGCAGCGGCAGCTGGGCTTTGTCTCGCGCGAACCGCGCTGGGCCGTGGCCCACAAGTACCCGGCGCAGGAGCAGCTGACCGAGGTGGTCGGCATCGAGATCCAGGTGGGCCGCACCGGCAAGCTCACGCCGGTGGCCAAGCTGGCGCCGGTGTTCGTGGGCGGCGTGACGGTGACCAACGCCACGCTGCACAACGAGGACGAAGCCCGCCGCAAGGACGTGCGCGTGGGCGATACGGTGATCGTGCGGCGCGCCGGCGACGTGATTCCCGAAGTGGTGGGCGTGGCGCCCGACAGCCTGGCCAAGCCCGACGACCAGCGCGGCGCGGTCTTCACCATGCCGCACAAGTGCCCGGTGTGCGATTCCGAGGCGGTGCGGGAGGAGGGCGAGGTCGACTACCGCTGTACCGGCGGCCTGTTCTGCGCAGCGCAGCGCAAGGAGGCCATCCTGCATTTCGCGGCGCGGCGCGCGGTCGATGTCGACGGGCTGGGCGACAAGCTGGTCGAACAGCTGGTCGATGCCAACCTGATTCGCACCTTGCCCGATCTCTACAAGCTCGGCTTCGTCACGCTGGCGGGCCTGGACCGCATGGCCGAGAAGTCGGCCCAGAACCTCGTCGATGCGCTCGAGGCGTCGAAGAAGACCACGCTGCCGCGCTTTTTGTTCGGCCTGGGCATCCGCCACGTCGGCGAGAGCACGGCGAAGGACCTCGCCAAGCATTTCGGCAAGCTCGACGCCATCATGGACGCGACCGAGGAGCAGCTGCTCGAGGTCAACGACGTCGGCCCGGTGGTGGCCCAGAGCCTGCGCACCTTCTTCGACCAGCCGCACAACCGCGAGGTGGTCGAGCAGCTGCGCGCCTGCGGCCTGACGTGGGAAGAGTTCGAGCCCGAGGCCCGCGCGCCCAAGCCTTTGGCGGGACTGACCTTCGTGATCACCGGCACCCTTCCTACGCTGGGCCGCGACGAAGCGAAGGATAAATTGGAGGCAGCCGGCGCCAAGGTGGCCGGCTCCGTCAGCAAGAAGACCCACTACCTCGTGGCCGGGGAAGAGGCTGGCAGCAAGCTGGACAAGGCGCGCGACCTCGGCGTCACGGTGATTGACGAGGCGCGTATGCTGGAGATCCTCGCCAGCGGTGTTCCGCCGGCACCCAACGCCTGAGTCGCCCGGCGCCCGGGATCCAGGCCTTTACCGGCCGTTACGCGACTTCACACCAGCGCAGTCAACAGGGTCTACAAGCGGGCGTTGAACGATCACAGAAGGCCGACAAGGAGTCCCTCATGCAAAAAATTCGTGTTCTCGCTACCAGCCTCGCACTCGGCGGCATCGCGCTGCTGAGCGGCTGCGTGGCCGTTCCTGGCGATCCGTACTACTCCGGCGGCTATTCCGAACCGTACTACTCCGACCCGGGTCCCGTGGTGGTGCCGGCGCCGGTGTACATCCAGGGTGGCGGCTACTACGAGCGGCGTCCGTACTACGACCGCCGCCCTTATTACGACGGCCGTCGGCCGGCTTACCCGTACCCCGGCGTGCGACCCTCGTACCCGACGACGCGCCCGGGTTGGGGCGGTGGCCGTCCGCCGGTTGCCGTGGTGCCGCCGGTGCGGCCCGGCGGGGGGGGAGTGCCCGGCATCACGCCCTCGCAGCCGCAGCAGATGCCCCGCGGCCCTGCGCGGCTGTGGACCTCGCCGGACTCGAAGAACAATCCCGGCGGTATTCCGTGATCGTGGCATGAGGCTCTCGCGATAATTGCGCGATGGCCTTCCGCGAAATCCTCAAGATGGGCGACCCCCGGCTGCTGCGCACCGCGCAGCCGGTCGCCGCTTTCGACACCGACGAACTGCACCTGCTGGTGCGCGACATGTTCGAGACCATGCGGGCGGTCAACGGCGCAGGCCTTGCGGCGCCGCAGATCGGCGTCGACCTGCAACTGGTGATCTTCGGCACCGACACCGTCAATCCACGCTACCCCGACGCGCCGCCGGTGCCGCGCACCGTGCTGCTCAACCCCGTCATCACGCCGCTGGGCGATGAAGAGGAAGAGGGCTGGGAAGGCTGCCTGTCGGTGCCCGGCCTGCGCGGCGTGGTGCCGCGCTTCGCCCACATCCGCTACACGGGCTTCGACCTGTATGGCGACCCGATTGACCGCACCGCCGACGGCTTCCATGCGCGCGTGGTGCAGCACGAGGTCGATCACCTGTTCGGCAAGCTGTACCCGATGCGGGTGCGCGATTTCTCGCGCTTCGGCTACACCGAGGTCCTGTTCCCGGGCCTCGATGCGGCCGACGACGACTGATTCGCCAGTCGCCTCTTTGCTTACTTGTTGTTGAGCCCGAAGCGCCCGCCGCCCGTGAGCGCGAGCGAGATCGCCGCGAACAGGAACATGCCCTGCAGTTCCAGCGCCCAGCCGCCTTGCCCGTTCAGCGCGCCGAGGTCCTTGCGGTGGGCCAGCCAGATCGCCACCACCATGTTGATGGCCACGACCAGCGCGGCGGGCCGCGTGAACAGGCCGACGATCAGCAGCACCGGCGCCAGGATCTCGCCCACGTAGACCAGGTAGGCCAGCACCGCGGGCACGCCGTGCGACGCGAGCATGCCGCCGATGCCGTCGACGCCCTTGCCGACTTTGGCAATGCCATGCAGCAGGATGAGGATGCCCAGCGCAACGCGCAGGATGAGCTTGCCGGTGTCGTCGGACTTGACCATAGTGTGATTCCTGTTCGGGAGTGATGAAAGGGCCGTATGGTAGTGAAACTCGCCGCGCCGCCAACCGATCGCCCGCGAGCGGATCGACATATGTATCCAACGCAGGGTTCTTTGTCGTCGGCCTGCATCGCCCCGTACACTGCCTTTTGCCTACTGTTGAGGAGCACACACCAATGATGATGAAGAAGACAAGCACCCGATTCCGCCCGGCACTGCTCGCCACCGCTTGCGTTCTCGCGCTGGCCGCCGCGGCCCCGGCCTTCGCCGGCAAGACGCTCGATGCGGTCAAGCAGCGCGGCACCGTCAAGTGCGGCGTGACCAACGGCGTGGCCGGTTTCTCGGCCCCCGACACGCAGGGCAACTGGTCGGGCCTGGACGTCGACACCTGCCGCGCGATCGCCGCGGCCGTGCTGGGCGATCCCAAGAAGGTCGACTTCGTGCCGCTGAACTCGCAGCAGCGCTTCTCGGCGCTGCAGGCCGGCGAGATCGACATCCTCGCGCGCAACACCACCTGGACGCTCACGCGCGACGCCTCGCTGGGCTTCAACTTCACCACCATCACCTACTACGACGGCCAGGGCTTCCTGGTGCCCAAGAAGCTCAAGGTGACGAGCGCCAAGCAGCTCAAGAACGCCACCATCTGCACGCAGTCGGGCACCACCAACGAGAAGAACGTGTCGGACTACTTCCGCGCGCAGAACATCCCGGTGAAGACCGTGGTGTTCGAGAGCTTCGAAGCCTCGTTCAAGGCCTTCTTCTCGGGCCGTTGCCAGGCCTTCACCACCGACGCCTCGGCGCTGGCCGGCCTGCGCAACAAGGAAGCGACCAACCCCGACGACTACCTCATCCTGCCCGAGCTGATCTCCAAGGAGCCGCTCGCGCCGCTGGTGCGTCGCGGCGACGACGAGTGGTTCGCCATCGCCAAGTGGGTGCCCAACGCGCTCATCGAGGCGGAAGAGTTCGGTGTCACGCAGGCCAATGCCGACCAGCTCAAGGCCGGCAGCAAGGACCCGGCCCAGCAGCGCCTGCTCGGCGCCGGCGAAGACCTCGGCAAACTGCTGGGCCTCGACAAGGACTGGTCGTACCGCGCCATCAAGGCCGTGGGCAACTACGGCGAGATGTTCGAGCGCAACGTCGGTCCGAAGTCGGTGCTCAAGCTGCCGCGCGGCTCCAACAACCTCTGGAGCAAGGGCGGCCTGATCTACGCACCACCGGTGCGATGAGGCAGGAGGGCGCCTCGCGCCGCGGCGCTTGGCTGGCCTGGCTCGTTCAGGCCCTCCTGGTGCTGGCCGTCGTGGCCGGTGCCGCCTGGGTGGTGAGCCATGCGCTCGAGGTGCTGCGCGCACGCGGCGTGCGTTCGGGCTTCGACTTCCTCACCGAGCCCGCGGGCTTCTCGATCAGCGAAGGCTGGCTCGACTTCGACGCCAGCCAGGCCTCATGGCGCGCGTTCCTCGCGGGCCTGATCAACACCGTGCGCGCGGCCGTGCCGGCGGCCATCTTCGCGGTGGTGCTCGGCACGCTGATCGGCATCGGCCGGCTCGCGCCGCATGTGCTGCTGCGCGGCATCTGCACCGCGTACGTGGAACTGCTGCGCAACGTGCCGCTGCTGGTGCAGCTGCTGATGCTGGCCTTCGCGATGGCCAACCTGCTGCCCGACCCGACCGAGCCCGTGCGCCTGCTGCCGGGCGTGTGGCTCAGCAAGGGCGGGCTCAGCGTGCCTTGGCCGGTGGCGGGCGAGGGTGGCGGGTGGCCCACGCATTTCGAATGGCCTGAGCGCGGCGACTTCGGCGTGAGCGGCGGCGCCGCGCTGAGCCCGGAGTACGTGACCATCGTCGCTGGGCTGTCGCTGTACTCGGCGGCCTTCGTCGCCGAGATCGTGCGCGCGGGCATCCTCTCGGTGTCGCAGGGGCAGGTGCTGGCAGGGCAGGCGCTGGGCCTGTCGTCGGTGCAGCGGTTGCGCATCGTGATCCTGCCGCAGGCGCTGCGCGTGATCGTGCCCTCGCTCACCAACCAGCTGCTGAGCCTCACCAAGAATTCGTCGCTGGCCGTGGCCGTGGGCTATCCGGAGCTGGTGTCGGTGGCCAACACCACCATCGGCTCGAACGGGCGCGCCTTCGAGTGCATCGCGATCATCATGGCGGCGTACCTGCTGCTCTCGCTCGTGATCTCCTTCGGCATGAACCGCTACAACGCGCGCGTCGCGCTGCGAGGCTGGCGATGAGAAACGTCGCGCAAGGCCCCATCGCATGGCGCAGCGAGCTGTGGGGTTCGCCCCTGCGTGCGCTGGCCACGGTGCTGCTGCTGGGCTTGCTGGCCTGGGCCGGCTTCCACGCGTTCGAATGGGGCGTGGTGCACGCCGTGTTCCGGCCCGACGCCGAGGCCTGTCGCGCGGTGCAACACGGCGCCTGCTGGGGCGTGGTGGCCGAGAAGTGGCGACCGATGCTGTTCGGTCGCTTTCCGTATGAAGAGCAATGGCGTCCGGCCATTGCGGTGGTCGTGCTGTCCGCGGTGACCGTGCTCAGCGCGTGGCCGCGCAGTTGGCGCTGGTGGCTGGCGCCGTTGTGGGGCGTGGCACTGCTGCTGTTCGTCGGGCTGATGCACGGCGGCGTGGCCGGGCTGAGCGTGGTGCCGACCAGCCGCTGGGGCGGCCTGCCGCTCACCATCGGGCTGGCGGTGGTCGGGCTGGCGCTGGCCTTTCCGCTGGCGCTGCTGCTCGCGATGGGGCGGCGCTCCGAATGGCCGGTGGTGCGCACGCTGAGCGCGAGCTACATCGAGCTGGTGCGCGGCGTGCCGCTGATCTCGGTGCTGTTCATGGCCTCGTTCCTGCTGCCGCTGCTGTGGCCCGCGGGCTGGCAGCCCGACGTTCTGGTGCGCGTGCTCATGGGCCTCACGCTGTTCGTCGCGGCCTACCTGGCGGAGATCATCCGCGGCGGCCTGCAGGCCGTGCCGCGCGGGCAGACCGAGGTGGCGATGGCGCTGGGCTTCGGTCGTTGGCCGGTGCAGCGCGACATCGTGCTGCCGCAGGCGCTGCGCCTCGTGGTGCCGGCGCTGACCAACAGCGTGGTCGGCACGCTGAAGGACACTTCACTGGTCACCGTGGTCGGCCTGTTCGAACTGACCGGCGCACTCGGGCTGGCGCTGGGCGGCGACCCGGTCTGGCGGCCGTTCTACCTTGAGGGCTACCTCTTCGTGGCAGCCGTCTACTGGCTGCTGTGCTTCGGGCTGTCGCGCTACAGCGTCTGGCTGGAGCGGCGCCTGGGCACCAGCTCGGCGTAGCCGGTCTGCGCGTCGGGTTCGCGCGAGAAGCGCCATTCAGGCAGCACCGCGACGAGGACCTCGGCCGTGGTGCGCACCACGCAGCCCGGCGCGGCATGGCCGCCCGACACGCGGCCGGCGGCATCCGACACGCTGAGATGCAGGTGCGAGCCGTCGGGCGACAGCGTGCCGGCGAGCGTGAGGATTTCAAGGTCGTCTTCGATCCGCGTCGCCGTCTCTGCGCCCGCGAAACGGATGCTCGCGCCGCTCAGGCTGCCGATGCCCGAGACCACGAAGGCCGCGTCGCCGATGCCGGCTTGCTTCAGCACGGCGTCGAGCGCCGCGCGCAGGTCGTCGCCGGGTTGCAGCCGCAGCACCAGCGTGTCCATGCGCGTGCGCCTCGCGTTAGCTCGCCGACAGCGCCTTGTCGACCACCTGCTGCGCCTCGCCGAGGATGCGCGCGAGGTGCTCGTCGCCGAGGAAGCTCTCGCCGTAGATCTTGTAGATGTTCTCTGTGCCCGATGGCCGCGCGGCGAACCAGCCGTTCTCGGTGACGACCTTCACGCCGCCGATGGCCGCGCCGTTGCCCGGGGCGTGGCTCAGCACGTTCTCGATCTTCTCGCCGGCCAGTGTGGTCGAAGTGATCTGCTGCGGCGACAGCGCGGACAGACGCTTTTTCTGCTCGGGCGTGGCGGGTGCGTCCACGCGGTCGGACACGGGGCGCCCCAGCGCCTGCGTCAGCTCGGTGAAGCGCTCGCCGGGGTCGCGGCCCGTGCGTGCGGCGATCTCGGCCGAGAGCAGGGCGGGCACGATGCCGTCCTTGTCGGTGGTCCAGGCGCTGCCGTCGTGGCGCAGGAAGGTGGCGCCCGCGCTTTCCTCGCCGCCGAAGCCCAGCGAGCCGTCGACCAGGCCGTCGACGAACCACTTGAAGCCCACCGGCACTTCGTACAGCGGGCGGCCCAGCCGCGCCGCCACGCGGTCGATCATGCGGCTGCTGACCACCGTCTTGCCGACGGCCGCCTGCGCCGGCCAGTGAGGGCGGTGCGTGAAGAGGTAGTCGACCATCACCGCGAGGTAGTTGTTCGGCTGCATCAGGCCCGCGCTGCGCGTGACCACGCCGTGGCGGTCGTGGTCGGTGTCGCAGGCGAAGGCGATGCCGAAGCGGTCTTTCAGCGCGACCAGCCCGTGCATCGCGTCGGGCGACGACGGGTCCATGCGGATGCGGCCGTCCCAGTCGAGCGACATGAAGCGGAAGGTCGGGTCGACCGCCTGGCTCAGCACGTTCAGGCGCTGGAGCTTGTAGCGCGCAGCAATGGCGGGCCAGTAGTGCACGCCGGCACCGCCCAACGGATCGACGCCCAGGTCGATGGTGCCGCCGCGGATCGCGTCCATGTCGAGCACCTGGGCCAGGTCTTCGACGTAGGTGTTCAGGTAGTCGTGGCGGTGCGTGGTGGACGCCTTCAGCGCCTGCGCCAGCGGCATGCGCTTCACGCCATCGAGCTTGTTCGCCAGCATCTTGTTGGCGGCGGCTTCGACGGCGGAGGTGATGTCGGTGCCTGCGGGGCCGCCGTTGGGCGGGTTGTATTTGAAGCCGCCGCTTTCGGGCGGGTTGTGCGAGGGCGTGATCACGATGCCGTCGGCCAGTCCGCTGGTGCGTCCGCGGTTGTAGACCAGGATGGCGTGGGACACGGCCGGCGTGGGCGTGTACTCGTCGCCCTTCGACAGCATCAGCTCGACGCCGTTGGCCGCCAGCACCTCGACCGCGCTCGCGAAGGCGGGCGTGGACAGCGCGTGCGTGTCGATGCCCAGGAACAGCGGGCCGTCGATGCCTTGCTGCTTGCGGTAATCGCAGATGGCCTGGCTGATGGCCAGCACATGCCATTCGTTGAACGCGTCGTCGAACGAGGAGCCGCGATGTCCCGAGGTACCGAAGGCCACGCGCTGGCTGGGCACCGCCGGGTCGGGGCGACCGGTGTAGTAGGCCGAGACGAGGCGCGGCACGTCCACCAGCAGATCAGACGGGGCCGGCTGGCCCGCGAGGGGATGGGAAGAGGTGCTCATGTCGAAAGCGGGTGATGAAAGGGAGCGCGCCGGCGGTGCCGTGCGCGGCCTTTCAGCATACGCCATGGGCGGGGGCGGCTTGCCGCCTGCGCGCCCGTTCACAGAAGTCCGCTTACAACCCTTTCAATGTGAGCGCCGCGTGCGGACCCGCTCCGGGCCGTCGCCCGTGGCCAGCCACCGGGCGGGCACCTCGAAGTACGCGGCGATCGCATGCAGGTGCAGGGTGCCTGCGCAGCTGTGCCGGTCGGTGAGCCAGCGGATCACGGTGGGGGCGCTGACGCCGCACTGTCGGGCGAGCTCGGATTTCCATTGAGGCTGCGATCCGGCGACGAGCGAGATCAGGCGGTCTTGAAAGCTGGCGTTCATGGTCGGCCCCCTTTGGCGACAACAGCGGTCGGCTCTGAATTTCCTCGAAACGCGCCAGGCACCCAACCCCTCCTTCGCAGGGACTGGTAGTTTTTTGCATGGAGGGTGATCTAGTTCCGACGCGCGGCGGCTCTACCCGTGGGTGCCAGCGTCAGAATGAGGGTGCATATCGGCCAGAAAGGCCGAAGGGGGTGTGCCATGAAAGTGATGACGCTGGACGACCACGCGTTGTTTCGCGCGGGCCTGCGCATGCTGCTGGAGAGCATGGAGCGCAGCGCCGAAATCTTCGAAGCCGCCACGGTCGACGAGGCCTGCGCCCTGGCGCTGCGCCATCCCGACCTGGCGATCTGCCTGCTCGATCTCGAACTGCGCGGCGAGTACGGTCTGGATGCGCTGGTGCGCCTGAAGGCGGCCGCGCCCGACATCGCGGCCGTGGTGGTGTCGGCCTCGACCGATGTCGACATCATCCGCGGTTGCCTGGAGGCGGGCGCCATGAGCTTCGTGCCCAAGAGCATGCCGGCCGACTTCCTGAAACGGGCCTTCGAGACCGTGCTGGCGGGGGAGGTCTACCTGCCGCAGGAAATCCTGCACCTGGGGTCGAAGAGCACCGCCAGGCCGACACTCAGCCCGCGCCAGACCGACACGCTGCACGGCCTGGCGCGCGGGCTGCCGACCAAGTCGATCGCGCGTGAGCTCGGCCTGTCCGAGCACACGGTGAAGGAGTACATCGGCACCTTGTTCCAGGCACTGGGTGTGCACAATCGCACCGAGGCCGTGATCACGGGCATCCGCCTGGGGCTGTTGTCGCCGCTGCAGCGCAAGGGGTCATGAGCGGGCCTCCGCGGGCGGCTAAGCTTCAGGCTGGTTTCAAGGAGCAAGACAAGATGCGCATGACGTTTGGCCGGCACGGGTTTCTTCTGACGGCTGCGGCCCTGGCTGCGGTGCTCGCGGGCTGCGAGGCCCCGCCCAAGGACCGGCCGCTCACCTCCGAAGTGCCGGCGCCGCCGAGCTTCGCGCCCCCGCCCGAAAGTTGCCAGGCGCCGGAAGTGCGCTTTGCGCTCGGCATGCAGGCGACGCGTCCGTTGCTCGAAGAAATGCGCCAGCGCGCCGGCGCGAAAACCGCCCGCACCGTGCCGGCCACGGCACCGGCCGACCCGGCGCAGGATGCGACGCGGCTCAACGCGCAGGTCGATCCCACGGGTCGCATCCTCGGCGCGTACTGCGGCTGAGCTGCACACGCCCATTCAGCGGCCTCACTGGGAGGCCAGTGCCTCCATCAGGTCGGTCTCGATGGCCAGCTGCGTCTTCTGGCCTTGCAGTTCCGGCCCGCTGATCAGGAACGTGTCTTCTACCCGTTCGCCCAAGGTCGTCACCTTCGCCAGTTGCAGGTTGAGGTGATGCCGCGCGAGCACGCGCGCCACCGAATACAACAGGCCTGCACGGTCGCTGGCCGAGATGCTGAGCAGCCAGCGCTGCGCCTTGTCGTCGGGCACGAGGCTGATGCGTGGCTTGATCGGAAAGCTGCGCACCCGGCGTGACACGCGCCCCATGCTCGGCGCGGGCAGCGCACCGGCCTCGGTGAGCGTTTGCGCGAGGCCCGTTTCGACCATGCTGATCAGGTCGCGGTAGTGGTCGGGCTGGAAAGTCGTCACCACCTGGAAGGTGTCGAGCGCATAGCCGTTGCTCGTGGTGTGGACCTTGGCGTCCAGGATGCTGAACGAGGCCTGGTCGAAATAGCCGCAGATGCGCGCGAACAGATCGGACTGGTCGGGCGTGTAGACCACCACCTGCAGCCCTTCGCCCACCGGCGACAGGTGCGCGCGCACGATGGGCAGGGCCTTCGGATCGATGGGCACGTTCTTCGGTGGCACGAAGCGCGACAGCTGCTTGGCGTGCCAGGCGATCTCGGTGGCGTCGTGGCGCATGAAGTAGCCCACGTCGAGCGTGTCCCACAGCGCCTTGTGCGCCTCGAAGCGCTGGGCGTGCAGGGCCAGCTGCACCAGCGCTTCGCGCTTGCGGGCCTCGACCTCGGCGTCCGGGTCAGGCATGCGACCGCCCAGGGCGCGCAGGGTGAAGCGATACAGGTCCTCGAGCAGCTTGCCCTTCCAGGCATTCCACACGCGCGGCGAGGTGCCGCGGATGTCGGCCACCGTCAGCAGGTACAGCGCCGTGAGGTAGCGCTCGTTGCCCACGCGCTTGGCAAAAGCGCCGATGACCTCGGGGTCGCCCAGGTCCTGCTTTTGTGCGACCTGGCTCATCACCAGGTGCTCGGCCACGAGGAATTCGATGAGCTTGGCGTCTTCACGCGCGATGCCGTGCTGCTTGCAGAAGCGCTGCACGTCGCGCGCGCCGAGCGTGGAGTGGTCGCCGCCGCGGCCCTTGGCGATGTCGTGGAAGAGGGCGGCGACGTAAAGAATCCAGGGCTTGTCCCAGCCGGCCGCGAGCTGCGAGCAGCCCGGGTACTCGTGCGCATGCTCGGCGATGAAGAAGCGGCGCACGTTGCGCAGCACCATCAGGATGTGCTGGTCGACCGTGTACACGTGGAACAGGTCGTGCTGCATTTGCCCCACGATGCTGCGGAACACGCGCAGGTAGCGTCCCAGCACCGAGGTCTGGTTCATGAGCCGGAAGGCATGCGTGATGCCGTAGGGCTGCTGCAGGATCCGCATGAAGGTCACGTGGTTGACCGGGTCGTTGCGGAACTTGCTGTCCATGACATGGCGCGCGTTGTACAGCGCACGCAGCGTGCGCGCCGACAGGCCCTTCACGCCGATGGTCTTCTGGTACAGCAGGAAGGTCTCGAGCACCGCATGCGGCTCGCGCTCGTACAGGTCGTCGCTGGCGATCTCGATCAGGCCGGCGCGCTCGTAGAAGCGCTCGTTGATCGTCGTGGGCTGCTCGTCGATGGGCTGCAGCCGCTCGGAAATATTGAGCAGCAGGATCTGGTTGAGCTGCGACACCGCCTTGGCCGCCCAGTAGTAGCGGCGCATCAGCGCCTCGCTCGACTTGCGCTGCGACTCGCTCTCGTAGCCGAAGCTCGCGGCCACGGCGGTCTGCAGGTCGAACACCAGCCGGTCTTCGCGCCGGTTGGCGATCACGTGCAGGCGGGCGCGGATGAGCGAGAGCAGGGCCTCGTTGCGCTTGATCTGCTGCGCCTCGAAGGGCGTGGCCAGGCCGTTCTTGGCCAGGTCGTCCCAGCGGCTGCCGAAGCCGGCGGCCTTGCTCATCCAGAGGATGGTCTGCAGGTCGCGCAGGCCGCCCGGCGATTCCTTGCAGTTGGGTTCGAGCGCGTAGGGCGTGTTGTCGAACTTCTGGTGGCGGTGCCGCATTTCCTGCGACTTGGCCACGAAGAAGGCCTGCGGGTCGATGGCCTGGGTGAAGCGGCGGCGAAAGGCCGCGAAGAGCTTCTTGTCGCCCGTGATCAGGCGCGATTCGAGCAGCGAGGTCTGGACCGTGATGTCCTTGGCGGCCTCGTCCAGGCACTCCTCGAGCGTGCGCACGCTGGAGCCGATCTCGAGGCCGGCGTCCCAGCACTGGCCGATGAAGGCCTCGATGCGGGCCGGCTCGACGCCGCTGTCCTGGCCCTCGGGCGGCAGCAGCAGCAGCACGTCGACGTCGGAGTACGGGAACAGCTCGCCGCGCCCGTAGCCGCCCACCGCGGCCAGCGCGAAGGCGTCGCCGAAGCCGGCTTCGTTCCACAGCGCAGTGAGCGTCTGGTCGGCCAGCGCCGAGAGCTGGCGCAGCACCGTGTGGACGCTGCGGGTGGGCGCGCGTGCGAAGCGCAGGGTGTCGAAAAGGGCGAGCTTTTTCGCGCGATAGGCTTCGCGCAGCGTCGCCACGTCGATCTTGGCTGCTTCGATCACGGCGGGGGCGCGCTGGGGCGCGTCAGGTTTTGGTGGAGGTGACGAAGGCCGGCAGCGGCGGGCTGCCTTCGGAGAGCGTCAGCACCTCGTAGCCGGTCTCGGTGACGAGCACCGTGTGCTCCCACTGGGCCGACAGCGAGTGGTCGCGCGTGACGATGGTCCAGCCGTCGTACTGGCCGCCCTTGAAGTCTTCCTTCACGTCGCGCTTGCCGGCGTTGATCATCGGCTCGATGGTGAAGATCATGCCGGGCTTGAGCTCTTCCATGGTGCCCGGGCGGCCGTAGTGCAGCACCTGGGGCTCTTCGTGGAAGCGCTGGCCCACGCCGTGGCCGCAGAACTCGCGCACGATCGAGAAGCCCTGGCCCTCGGCGAACTTCTGGATCGCATGGCCCACATCGCCCAGGTGTGCGCCGGGGCGCACCTGCAGGATGCCGTGCCACATGGCTTCGAAGGTGACGTTGCACAGGCGCTTGGCGGCGATGGAGGCGTCGCCGATCACGAACATGCGGCTGTTGTCGCCGAACCAGCCGTCCTTGATGACGGTGACGTCGACGTTCATGATGTCGCCCTTCTTCAGGGGCTTGTCATTGGGGATGCCGTGGCACACCACGTGGTTCACCGAGGTGCACAGCGACTTCGGGAACGGCACGCTGCTGGCGCCCATGTAGCCCACCGTGGCCGAGGTGGTGCCCTGCTTGACCATGTACTCGGCGGCCAGCCGGTCCACGTCGTTGGTCGTGATGCCGGGCTTGATGAAGGGCGTGAGGTAGTCCAGCACCTCGGACCCGAGGCGGCAGGCGACCCGCATGGCTTCGATGCCTGCGGCGTCTTTGTAGGTAATGCTCATGCCCCGAATTATCCCATTCGGCAAGCTAAAATTCCGGGTTAACGCGGATGACCCCAGTCAGCGGCCATCCGCCTCGATTCCTTGATTTCCAACGCGCCCCCCGAGGCCCCATCGACCGTGACGCAGCCCGCACCCCAAGCCCTTCCTGTCGTAACCATGTTCGAGGGCGGCAGCGCACTCAGCGACTTCCGTGCACGGCAGTTGCTGCCGAAGCTGCAGGCCATCGAGCCGCGCATCGAGGGCATTTCGGCCCGTTTCGTGCACCTGGTGGTCACCGATGCGTCGCTGGGCGACGCCGACCGCGAGCGCTTTGCCGCGCTCCTGACCTACGGCGAGCCCTTCGAGGCCCCGGCCGCCAAGGCGAGCGCCTCGGTGGTCGTCACGCCCCGCCTGGGCACCGTGTCGCCCTGGGCCTCCAAGGCCACCGACATCGCCCACAACTGCGGCCTGGCGCTGCGCCGCGTCGAGCGCGTCACCCAGTACCACCTGAAACTCAAGGCGCCGCTGATCGGCAAGGCCCCCGTGCTCGAAGGCGACGCCCTGGCCGCCGTGGCCGGCCCGCTGCACGACCGCATGACCGAATCGGTGCTCGCCGCGGTCGAGCAGGCGGCCAGCCTATTCAGCGAATTGCCGGCCCAGCCGATGGCGCAGGTCGATGTGCAAACCGGTGGCCGTGCGGCCCTGGTGGCCGCCAACACCGGCTTCGGCTTGGCGCTGGCCGAGGACGAAATCGACTACCTCGTCGAAGCTTTCACCCGCCTGGGCCGCAACCCCAGCGACGTCGAACTGATGATGTTCGCGCAGGCCAACAGCGAGCACTGCCGCCACAAGATCTTCAACGCCAATTTCACCATCGACGGCGTGGCCCAGCCGCAGAGCCTGTTCTCGATGATCCGCCACACCGAGAAGCAGAACCCGCAGCACACGGTGATCGCCTATGCGGACAACGCCTCGGTGATGGAAGGCGCGACCATCGAGCGTTTCATTCCGGCGAACGGCTCGCAGAGCTATCAAAAAGATAGCGCCCTGAGCCATGTGCTGATGAAAGTCGAGACGCACAACCACCCGACCGCCATTTCCCCGTTCCCCGGCGCCTCGACCGGCGCGGGCGGCGAGATCCGCGACGAAGGCGCCACGGGCCGCGGCTCCAAGCCCAAGGCGGGCCTGACCGGCTTCACCGTCTCCAAGCTCTGGCCGGAAGAGGGCCATTACGGCAAGCCCGAGCACATCGCCAGCCCGCTGCAGATCATGACCGAAGGCCCGCTGGGCGGCGCCGCGTTCAACAACGAATTCGGCCGTCCCAACCTGTTGGGCTACTTCCGCGAATACGAACAGGCCGTGACGAGCGACCTCGACACCGTGCAGCGCGGCTACCACAAGCCCATCATGATCGCGGGCGGCCTGGGCAGCATCGACGCCACGCAGACCAAGAAGATCCTGTTCCCGGCCGGTTCGCTGCTGATCCAGCTCGGCGGCCCCGGCATGCGCATCGGCATGGGCGGCAGCGCCGCCAGCTCGATGGCGACCGGCGCCAATGCGGCCGAGCTCGACTTCGACTCGGTGCAGCGCGGCAACCCCGAAATCGAACGCCGCGCGCAGGAGGTCATCAACCACTGCTGGCAGCAGGGCGCGGCCAACCCGATCCTGGCGATCCACGACGTGGGCGCCGGCGGCCTGAGCAATGCCTTCCCCGAACTGACCAACGACGCCGGCCGTGGCGCGCGCTTCGACCTGCGAGCGGTGCCGCTCGAAGAGTCGGGCATGGCGCCCAAGGAAATCTGGTGCAACGAAAGCCAGGAGCGCTACGTGCTGGCCATCGCGCCCGAATCGCTCGAACAGTTCAAGGCCTTCTGCGAGCGCGAGCGCTGCCCGTTCTCGGTGGTCGGCGTGGCGACCGAAGAACGCCAGCTGCTGGTGGCCGACGAAGGCGCGGCCGTGCAACCTGTCGACATGCCGATGGACGTGCTGCTGGGCAAGCCGCCCAAGATGCACCGCGACGTGAAGACCGTCGCCCGCAGCTTCAAGCCCCTCGACCTCACGGGCGTCGACCTGCAGAAGGCCGCCATCGACGTGCTCGCACACCCGACCGTGGCCTCCAAGCGCTTCCTCATCACCATTGGCGACCGCAGCGTGGGCGGCCTGACGCATCGCGACCAGATGGTCGGCCCGTGGCAGGTGCCCGTGGCCGATTGCGCCGTGACGCTGGCCGACTACAAGGGCTTTGCTGGCGAAGCGATGAGCATGGGCGAGCGCACGCCGCTGGCCGCGCTCGACGCGCCGGCCTCGGGCCGCATGGCCGTGGCCGAGGCCATCACCAACCTGCTGGCCGCGCCGATCGAACTCTCGCGCGTCAAGCTGTCCGCCAACTGGATGGCAGCCTGCGGCGAGCCCGGCGAAGACGCCGCGCTGTACGAAACCGTCAAGGCCGTGGGCCTGGAGCTGTGCCCGGCGCTGGGCGTGTCGATTCCGGTCGGCAAGGATTCGCTGTCGATGCGCACGCAGTGGAAGGACAACGGCGAAGCCAAGAAGGTCACGTCGCCGGTCAGCCTGATCGTCACCGCCTTCGCCTCGCTGGCCGACGTGCGCGGGACGCTCACGCCGCAGCTCGACGCCACCGAAGACGACACCACGCTGGTGCTTATCGACCTCGGCCGTGGCCAGCACCGCATGGCCGGCAGCATCCTGTCGCAGACGCTGAATCAGAGCGGCGATACCGTGCCCGACCTCGACGACCCGGCGCAACTCGTCGCGCTGGTCAACGCCGTGAACGCGCTGCGCGCCGACGGCAAGATCCTCGCGATGCACGACCGCAGCGACGGCGGCCTGTTCGCCACCGCCTGCGAAATGGCCTTTGCCGGCCATGTCGGCGTGGCGCTGAACGTCGACATGCTGGTCACCGAAGGCGACGGCATTTCGGACAGCCGCATGGAAACCGGCGACGCCAAGAACTGGGCGCAGCAGGTCAGCGCGCGCCGCGAAGAGCTCACGCTCAAGGCGCTGTTCAACGAAGAGCTGGGCATGGTGCTGCAGGTGCGCACGGCCGAGCGCAACGACGTCATGCAGGTGCTGCGCGCCCATGGCCTGAGCACGCACAGCCACTTCGTCGGCAAGACGCGTCCCGCCAGCTCCACCATGGATGCGGGCAAGGGCAAGCTCGAAGTCTGGCGCGATGCCAAGTCGGTGTTCAGCGCCTCGCTGCACGACCTGCACCAGGTCTGGGATTCGGTCAGCTGGAAGATCGCCCGCGAGCGCGACAACCCGGCCTGCGCCGATGCCGAGCACGCCGCCGCCGGCGTGCCGAACGACCCGGGCATGCATGTGTTCCTTCCGAACGCGCCGGTGGCACCGGCCATCCTGCAGTCGCGCCCCAAGGTCGCGATCCTGCGCGAGCAGGGCGTCAACTCGCACGTCGAGATGGCCTATGCCTTCACCGAGGCCGGCTTCGAGGCCTTCGACGTCCACATGACCGACCTGCAGACGGGCAGGGCGGACCTGGCCGCGTTCAAGGGCGTGGTCGCCTGCGGCGGCTTCAGCTACGGCGACACGCTGGGTGCCGGCATCGGCTGGGCGCGCAGCATCACCTTCAACCCGAAGCTGGCCGAGCAGTTCAAGACCTTCTTCGGCCGCGCCGACACCTTCGGCCTGGGCGTGTGCAACGGCTGCCAGATGTTTGCCGAGCTGGCCGACATCATCCCGGGCGCCGAGGCCTGGCCGCGCTTCACCACCAACCAGAGCGAGCGTTTCGAGGCGCGCCTGTCGATGGTCGAGGTGCTCGAGTCGCCGAGCATCTTCTTCGCGGGCATGGCCGGCAGCCGCCTGCCGATCGCGGTGGCGCACGGCGAGGGCTACGCCAACTTCAAGCACCGTGGCGACGCGGCCAAGGCCATCGGCGCGATGCGCTTCGTGGACAACCACGGCCAGCCGACCGAGCAGTACCCGTTCAACCCGAACGGCAGCGCCGGCGGTCTGACCTCGGTCACCACGCCGGACGGCCGCTTCACGGCCGTGATGCCGCACCCGGAGCGCGTGTTCCGCAACATCCAGATGAGCTGGACCTCGGGCGACAAGAGCGAACTGAGCCCGTGGATGCAGATCTGGCGCAACGCGCGCAAGTGGGTGGGTTGATCGGGCGACGTCGGGCCGCGCAGGCGACCTGACGACGGCCAACGAAAAATGCCCTCCAGGCTCGGGTCTGGAGGGCATTTTTCATGGGGGTCGATGCGCCTGAGGCGCCAGCAATCAGCGCTGGCTGTTCAGCATCGACGCCTTGAACGACAGCACATGCGTCTTCGCCGCTTCGGCCGCTGCGTCGGCGTCGTGCCGCTGCAGCGTGGCGACGATGGTGCGGTGCTCTTCGATCACCTCGGCCAGATGCCCCTCGGCGGCCAGTGAGATCGCCCAGAAGCGCTGCGAGCGCGCGTGCAGCACGCTCAGGATGTCCTGCAGCATCGCGTTGCGCGCCGCCGCCGCGATCTTTTCGTGGAAGAGGCGGTCCAGGTTCATCACCGACATCGCATCGCGCCGCTGCGCAGCCGCTTCGAACTGCTCGGCGATGGCCTGCAGCTCGGCCAGTTCGGTTTCCGTGATGGCCGCCGCGGCTAGGCGCATGCACAGCACCTCGTTCACCAGCCGGACCTCGATGAGTTCCAGCGCGTCGTTGATCGACAGTGGCGAAGCCATAGCGCCCTTGCGCGGAATGATGCGGACCAGGCCCTCGGCCGACAGGCGGTGCAGCGCCTGGTTCACCGGCGTGCGGCCCACGCCCAGCCGCTCCATCACCTGGGCGGTGTTGAGGTACTCCCCGGGCTTGTAGGCCAGGGTCACCAGGGCTTCCTTCAGGCGCAGGTAGGCGGTTTCGTTGAGGGAGATGGCTGCTTCGGGCCGCCGGACGGGGGCTTTGCGGGCGGGCGTGGCTGCGTTCATCGGGGCGGGAGGGTCATGGTGGAGTTCCCCGATGGTACCTGCGGGAAATCCCTTTGAAGTTTCTGTGGACTCACTGTAATATCGTTGTGAAATTTCACTGAAACTTCAATCGAGCTGCCACCCATGAAACTGTCTTTCGAACTTCCCGAGGGAAGTGCCCCGTCAACGCTGAGCTTCGAAGCCCGGCACCTCGTGATTGCCGGCTGGACCGGGCGCGACACCGCCGCCATCGAGCACCACATCGAGGAACTCGCCGAGCTGGGCGTGCCCGCGCCCAGCACCGTGCCGCTGTTCTACCGGGTGGCCACCCAGCAGCTGAGCCAGGCCGACGTCGTGCAGGTGGTGGGGGCCGACACCTCGGGCGAGGTCGAGCCACTGCTGTTCCTGCACGGGGGCGAGTTCTTCGTCTCGATCGGCTCGGACCACACCGACCGCGCGCTGGAAGCGCACAGCGTGGCGCTGTCCAAGCAGATCTGCGTGAAACCCGTGGCGCGCAGCGCCTGGCGGCTGGCCGACGTGCAGGAGCGCTGGGACACGCTGGTGCTGCGCTCGTGGATCGAGGAGGGCGGTGAATGGCGCCTCTACCAGG
The DNA here is from genome assembly GCF_001591345.1 of Variovorax boronicumulans NBRC 103145. Taxonomy (GTDB): domain Bacteria; phylum Pseudomonadota; class Gammaproteobacteria; order Burkholderiales; family Burkholderiaceae_C; genus Variovorax; species Variovorax boronicumulans. The sequence continues at coordinate 31,733 of NZ_BCUS01000010.1, forward strand.
AAGGCACGCTGGCCGCGCTGCGCCCGCCGGCCGACCTGCTGGCGCGCTGCGCCGCAGCCGACGGCGAACCGGCCGACGGTTTCGCGATGACCTGCGGCACGGTCGGCGCCATCGGCGGCATCCGCCCGGCCGCGCGCTTTCGCATGGAACTGGTGGACGAGCACACCGGCCGCCGCATTACGCACGAGTACCGCGCGGTCTCGCTGCCGATCGTCGCCTGACGCACGAGGACCGCACATGCCCGCCGCGATCTCCCTCGAAGCCGCCCGCGCCGACCTGGCCGCAGGCCGCACCACTTCCGCCGCGCTGACCGCCTCGGCGCTGCAACGCATCGCCGATCCCGCCGGCGAAGGCACGCGCACCTTCACGCGCATGCTGGCGGACCGCGCCCAGCACCTGGCGCGCGCCTCCGACAGCCTGCGCCAAGCCGGCGTCGTGCGCTCGCCGCTCGAAGGCCTGTCGGTCTCGGTCAAGGACCTGTTCGACGTGGCCGGCGAAACGACGACCGCCGGCTCCGTCGTGCTGCGCGATGCACCGCCCGCCGCGCACGACGCCGAGGCCGTGCGGCGCCTGCTGGCGGCCGGCGCGGTGCTGGTCGGCAAGACCAACATGACCGAGTTCGCGTACTCCGGCCTCGGCCTCAACCCGCACTACGGGACACCGGCCAATCCGTGGCAGCGCAGCGAGCGGCGCATTCCCGGCGGCTCGTCCTCGGGTGCGGCGGTTGCGGTCGCCGACGGCATGTGCGTCGCGAGCGTCGGCAGCGACACGGGCGGCTCGGCGCGCATTCCGGCGGCGCTGTGCGGCATCACCGGTTTCAAGCCGACGGCGCGCCGCATGCCCGGCACCGGGCTCGTGCCGCTGTCGCACAGCCTCGATGCGGTCGGTGTGATGGCGCTCGACGTGGCCGGCTGCGCGGCGATGGATGCGGTGCTGTCCGGCGTGTCCGAGGCGCCCCGTGCGCAGCACCTGCGCCAGGCCCGCTTCGCGGTGCCGACCACCTTGGTGCAGGACGGCATGGACGCGCACGTCGCCGCCACGTTCCAACGCGCGCTGCAGCGTCTCTCGGCCGCCGGCGCGCAGCTGGTCGAGCTGGCGGTGCCCGAGTTCGACGAGCTCGCGGCCATCAATGCCGCAGGCGGCTTCAGCGCCGCCGAGTCATGGGCGTGGCACGCCGAACTGATCGAGCGCAGCGGCAGCGGCTACGACCCGCGCGTGCTCAGCCGCATCCTGCGCGGCAAGGGCTTCACGGCGCGCGCCTACCTCGCACTGCAGGCGCAGCGGGCCGACTGGCAACTTCGCGTGGCCGCGCGCCTGGGCGAGTTCGATGGCTGGCTCATGCCGACCGTGCCGCTGGTGGCGCCGCGCATCGAGGCGCTCGAAGCCGACGAGGCGCAGTACGTCGCCGTCAACGCCGCGATGCTGCGCAACCCCTCCATCGTCAACTTCATGGACGGCTGCGCCATCTCCTTGCCCTGCCACGCGGCCGGCGAAGCGCCCGTGGGCCTGAGCCTTGCTGGCCTGCCGATGCGCGACGCCGCGCTGCTCGCGTGGGCCGCCGACATCGAACGCACCCTGCGCGCCACCGCCGATTGACCCGTCTGCCCACCCTCAAGAAACTCCGGAGAACCTCATGACCCAGCGCTTCCGTTTCCCGCTCGCCTCGTTCGCGTGCTTTGCCGCCGGCCTGGCGTGCATCGTCCCCGTCGCCCACGCGCAGGATGCCTATCCGTCCAAGCCGATCCGCATGGTCGTGCCGTTCCCACCGGGCGGCAGCATCGACATGACGGCGCGCCTGGTCGGCCAGAAGCTCTCGACGGCGCTGGGCCAGCCCGTGCTGGTGGACAACCGTCCCGGCGCCAGCGGCAACATCGGCATGGACTACGTCGCCAAGGCCCCCAAGGACGGCTACACCTTGCTGATGTTGCACACCGGCCTGGCTTCCAATGGGCACATGTTCGCGAAGCTGCCCTACGACCCGATCAAGGATCTGGCACCCGTGATCCGTGTGGCCGACCAGCCCAACGTGCTCATCATGAATCCCAAGTGGACGTTCAAGAACGTCGGCGAGCTGGTGGCCTATGCCAAGGCCAACCCCGGCAAGCTCAGCGTCGGCACCTCGGGCGTGGGCGGCCCGCAGGACGTGGCCGCGCGCCGCTTCATGAAGATGACCGGCACCGATCTGCTCAACGTGGCCTACAAGGGCGGGGCGCCCGCGCTGTCCGACCTCGTCGGCGGGCAGATCGACATGATGTTCGAAACCTCGCCGACCGCCGTGCCCTATGCCAAGAGCGGCAAGCTGAAGGCGCTGGCGGTCACGGGCGACAAGCGCGTTTCGACCTTGCCCGACGTGCCGACGGTGGCCGAGTCCGGCGTGCCGGGCTACCGCTTCATGGGCTGGGTCGGCCTGGTGGCGCCGGCCGGAACGCCCGCACCGGTCATCGCCAAGCTCAACGAGCAGGTGCAGGCGCTGCTCAAGAACGCCGACACGCAAAAGCAGTTCACCGACCTCAGCCTCGAGGTCATCGGCGGCTCGGCGCCAGACTTCACGAGCTTTGTGCGCAAGGAGTCGAACGACTACGCCCGCTTCGTGAAAGACTTCAACATCACGCCGCAATGAAAAAAGCCCCGCGACTGCGGGGCTTTTTTTGGGGCGATGGGCCGAAGGCTTACTCGACCTTGGCCTTCGCGCGCAGGTCTTCCTGGTACTTCTGCAGGCGCTGCTGCTGCAGCTGCTGCGTGATCTGCGGCTTCACTTCTTCCAGCTTCGGCAGTTGGGCCTGGCGGATGTCGTCGACGCGGATGATGTGATAGCCGAACTGGGTCTTGACCGGGGCAGGGGTGGTTTCGCCCTTCTTGAGCTTGATCATCGCTTCCGAGAACTCGGGCACGAAGCTGGCGGGGTTGGCCCAGTCGAGGTCGCCGCCATTGGCGCCCGATCCCGGGTCCTTGCTCTGCTTCTTGGCGATGTCTTCGAACTTGGCGCCCTTCTTCAGGTCGGCCATGATCTTCTTGGCCTGGTCTTCGGTCTCGACCAGGATGTGGCGGGCCTTGAATTCCTTGCCGCCGTTGGCTGCCACGAACTTGTCGTACTCGGCCTTCACGTCGGCGTCGGACACCGCGTTGGTCTTGCGGTAGTTCTCGAACAGCGCGCGGATCAGGATGGCCTGGCGGGCGAGTTCGAGCTGGTTCTTGTAGTCCTCGGTGGCGTCCAGGCCTTGCTTTTGCGCTTCCTGCATGAACACTTCGCGCGCCACGATTTCCTCGCGCAGCTGACTTTGCATCTCGGGCGTCACCGGGCGGCCGGCGGCAGCCAGCTGCTGGGCCAGGACGTCCATGCGGGCCTTGGGCACCGGCTTGCCGTTGACGATGGCTGCGTTCTGCGCCAGGGCCGACAGGGGGAGTGCACCGATCAGCGCTGCGGCCGCAACGGCCTGCAAGATGTGTTTTTTCATGAAATGAATATCAGGCTGGAGAGGAAATGCGCGTGTAGGAAAAGGCGCGGGAAAGAAAGCAGGAATCAGGAGAAAAGAAGGAGAGGGTGGGCGGCCGCGGCGAACGCGGCAAGCAACCGATTGGACGACTCAGAGCACCTCGATGGCGATGGCGTGCAGACCCTGTGCGATAAAAACTTGGAGGGCATCATACACAAGCCGATGCCGCGCCACGCGGGGCTTTCCGTCGAACAGCGGGGAGGCGATGCGCACCCGGAAATGCGTGCCGTAGCCCTCGGCGTTGGCACCCGCATGGCCCGCATGGGCGGCGCTTTCGTCGATCACTTCGAGTTGCGTGGGCGAAAGCGATGCGCGCAGCGCCGCCTCGAGCGCGGCCACGGTGGGCAGGGGGATGGTGGTGGTGGTCATGCGGTCGGCTTGTCTTCCTTGAGGTGCGGCGCGATGTACAGGCCCTGCGCCACCAGGAAGACGATCGGGAACACGTAGCCCCAGAGCTTGAAGTTGACCCAGGCCTCGGTCGTGAAGTACGCCGCCACGTAGCCGTTGATGAGCGCCATGAACAGGCAATAGCCGATCCACGCCACGTTGAGCCGGCCCCAGATGCGCTCGGGCAACTCGAGCTGCGCGCCCAGCAGCATCTTGAGGAAGTTCTTCTTCAGCGCCCACAGGGCCACGGCCAGCGCGACGGCCATGGCGCCGTACAGCACCGTCGGCTTCCACTTGATGAAGCGGTCGTCGTGCAGCACCAGCGTGAGCGTGCCGAACAGCAGGATCAGCACCAGCGTGGCCTTCTGCATCGCCTGCAGCTTGCGTTCCATGGCGTAGATGACGGCCATCTGCACCACGGTGGCGGCCATCAGCACGCCGGTGGCGGTGTAGATGTCGGCGAACTTGTAGGCGCCGAAGAACAGCAGGATCGGAAAGAAGTCGAGGAGCAGTTTCATTTCTTTTGGAAGTCGAGCGACGCCGAGTTCATGCAGTAGCGCAGGCCGGTTTCGGTGGGGCCGTCGGGGAACACGTGGCCCAGGTGGGCGCCGCAATTGGCACACACGTTCTCGGTGCGCACCATGCCGTGCGAGCGGTCGACGATGTTGCGGATGGCGCCGGGCACCGCTTCTTCGGAGAAGCTGGGCCAGCCGCAGCCGGCGTCGAACTTGGTGGCCGCTTCGAACAGCTTGGCGCCGCAGCAGATGCAATGGTAGGTGCCGTCGTCCCAGTGGGCTTCGTACTTGCCGGTGAAGGGACGTTCGGTGGCGGCGTGGCGCGTCACCTCGAAGGCGGCGGGTTCGGCGCCCTTCTCAGCGAGCAGGGCTTTCCATTCGGCGTCGGTTTTCTGTACGGGCGTGGTCATGAGGAGCAGCTGATTTCGATCGTGGAGGCCCAGTCGGGCGGGAAGCCGGCGTAGTCGTCGGCACCGGGGTGTTCTTCACATGGGGTTTGGAGCAGCGTCAGCAAGGTTGCCACACCCGCATGGTCCTTTTGCTGACTGGCTTCGATGGCCTGCTGGCCCAGGTGGTTCCGCAGCACGAACTTGGGGTTCGACTGCAGCATCAATTTTGCCGCTTCGGCACGCTGCGATTGTGCATGGCGCTCTGAAAAAGAGAGCATCCAGGCATCGAAGCCGGCCCGGTCGAGGAACAGGTCGCGCACCGGATCGACGTTGCCGTCGGCCATGTGATTCGACAGGCGGCGCCAGAAGATGGTGTGGTCGACCTTCTCGGCCGCCATCAGCTTGAGCACGCCCTCGATGAGCGCACGGTCGCCCTCGGCGGGTGCCGTGAGGCCCAGCTTGGCGCGCATGCGGTCTTCGAAGGCGTTGGGAAACACGGTCTTGTACGACTCCAGCGCGGCCACGGCGATTTCCTGGTCGCCGATCAGCGGCAAGAGTGCCTGCGCCAGGCAGAACAGGTTCCAGTAGGCGACGTTGGGCTGCTGGTTGAAGGCGTAGCGGCCCTGGGTGTCGCTGTGGTTGCAGATGTGGCGCGGGTCGAAGCCGTCGAGGAACTGGAACGGCCCGTAGTCGATGGTGAGCCCGAGGATGCTCATGTTGTCGGTGTTCATCACCCCGTGGCAGAAGCCCACGGCCTGCCACTGGGCGAGCAGGGCGGCGGTGCGCTCGCTCACGGCCTCGAGGAACGCTGCGTAGGCGTTGCCGTTGAAGCGCGCGGTGGCGCGGCATTCGGGGTAGTAGCGGTCGATGACGTAGTCGGCCAGCGCACGCAGCTCGTCTTCGCGCTGGTTGGCGGCGAAGTGCTCGAAGTGGCCGAAGCGGATGAAGCTGGGCGCCACGCGGGTGACCACTGCAGCGCTTTCCAGCTCTTCGCGGCGCACGCGGGCGTCCGAGCCGGTCACGCACAGCGCGCGCGTGGTCGGAATGCCCAGGCCGTGCATGGCCTCGCTGCACAGGAACTCGCGGATGCTTGAGCGCAGCACGGCGCGGCCGTCGCCGCCGCGCGAGTAGGGCGTGCGCCCCGAGCCCTTGAGCTGCACTTCGAGCCCGCCCTCGGTCTCGCCGAGCAGGATCGCGCGTCCGTCGCCCAGTTGCCCGGCCCAGACGCCGAACTGGTGGCCGCTGTAGACCGTGGCGAAAGGCCGCGTGCCGGCGACCGGCAGGCTGCCGGTGAGCGCGGCCAGCGTGGTGTCCGAGTCGCGCCAGCCGGGCGGCAGGCCCAGCTCACGCGCCACGGCGTCGCTGTGGCCGACCCAGTACGGATCGGGCAGCGGCGTGGGGCGCAGTTCGGTGAAAAAGGCGGGGCCCAGCGTCGAGAAGCCGGGCTTCCAGCGCAGGCCCAGGTCGGCGACCGGGGTGTCTTCGGCTAACAAGCTCATGCCCGGATTGTCCGGCAGCGCGCGAAACCCCAGGCCGTTGAGGCCATCGGGCGCGTGGGGCGGGCGGCGCCGCTCAGTTCAGCAGCGCGCCGCGCAGCGTCCCGGCGCCGTCGAGCGCCAGGCTGGCGCGGTACTGGGCCGGCGGCAGGCCGAACCAGCGCTTGCAGGCGCGAAAGAAGTTGCTGACGTCCACGAAGCCCAGCCGGTCGGCCACGTCCGCGAGCGTGTGGCGCTGTTCGGCCAGGTACTGCTTGGCGAGTTCGCGGCGGGTGCGGTCGAGCAGTGCCTGGAACGACACGGACTCCTCCTGCAGGCGGCGCTGCAGCGTGCGGTCGGCCAGCCCCAGGCCCGAGGCCACGTCCTGGCGGCGCGGCTCGCCGTGCTGCAGCCGGCGCGCGATCTCGGCGCACACCAGGCTGGCGGTGGTGGTCTGGCCCAGCAGGTTGAGCTGGTCGTCGAGCAGGTGCTCCTGCATCTCGCCCAGGGCCGGGTGGTGGGTGGGCAGCGGCATGGTCATGTCGGCCGACGACAGCAGCACGCGGTTGGCGGGCGCGTTGAAGCGGATCTCGCAGCCGAAGGCCTCGCGGTGCAGCCGGTCGTTGGCCGGCGGCGGGTAGACGAATTCCATGGCCAGCGGCTGCAGCTCGCGCCGCGTGAGCCACTGGCACTGCATGAGCACGGTCAGCAGGGCGTACTCGACGCGCTGGCGCGGGATCGGCAGGCTCCCGCCGGTGTGCTCCATGACCATCCAGCAGCCGCGCGCGTCGGACTGCAGCGAGAACGCGGTGGCGTCGGAGATCACGGCCATGTAGCGCGTGAGCCGCGTGAGCGCCGCGCCCAGGGTGGGGCTGCAGGCCATGGCGTGGCCCACGGTGCCCAGCTTGCTGTGCGTGGCGGCCAGGTCGCGGTCCAGGCCCAGCGTGGGCCGCCCGGCGTGCGCCACGGCCACCTGCCACAGCACGGAGATCTCGTCGACCGGGATGCGCGCGTTCTGGCGGTGCAGCGAGTCGGGGTCGAAGCCGGCATCGCGCAGCAGCGTGGGCACGTTCAGCCCCTCGGCCTCGAACATCGACAGCACCCCCTCCAGCCATGCGGCCGAGCTGGTGCGCAGCTCGGGCTGCGGACAGCCGGGGCGGCGCGACGGCCGGCGCGAATGGCGCGGCAGGGAGGCTTCTGAAGTCATTCGATTGGCTCGCTTGCGATAGCGGTGAAAACAGGGCCGGTTCCTAGAATTTTTCCAGTGCACGGCGGCCCGGAGTATGGGTGCCGCGCGCCAAGCCAGGAATTCCGATTAACCCGGTGTGGAGACAAAACATGAAGACAACGACAACAGCACAAAACCAGGGTGCGGCAGGACAGACGGCGATGGCGCGCGCCATCGCCACCATGGCCACGCTGGCCGCCGCGGCGGCGCTTGCAGCCTGCGGTGGCGGCTCGTCCGGGGCGACCGCCTTTCCCGTGTTGCCGCCTGCACCGGCTCCGGCGCCCGCGCCCGCTCCGGCACCCGCCGCCGACGGCCCGATGGTGCGCCAGACCACGGCCGGCAAGGTCGAGGGCACGGACGAGAGCGCCAGGAACGGCACCTGGTCCTGGAAGGGTGTTCCGTTCGCCCAGCCGCCGGTCGGCGCGCTGCGCTGGCGCGCACCGGTCGAGCCCGAAGCCTGGACCGGCATCCGCCCGGCCAAGGCCTTCGGCAACGCCTGCCTGCAGATCGGCCGGATCTTCAGCCCCGGCACCAGCAACACCTACGACGCCACCATCGGCACCAACCTGGGCAAGCCGGTCGGCAGCGAAGACTGCCTGTTCGTCAACATCTGGCGTCCGGCCACCACCGAGAAGAACCTGCCGGTGCTGTTGTTCATCCATGGCGGCAGCAATATTTCGGGTTACACGGCCGATCCGCTGTACGACGGCGCGGCGCTGGCCAAGGCCACCAATGCGGTGGTCATCACCGCCAGCTACCGTCTGGGCATCCTGGGCTTCTTGAACATGCCGCAGCTGCGACCGGGCGGCACGGCGGGCGACGACTCGGGCAACTTCGCGTTGCTGGACAACATGGCGGCGCTGCGCTTCATCCAGGGCAATGTCGCCAACTTCGGCGGCGACCCGGGCAACGTCACGCTGTCGGGCGAGTCGGCCGGCGCGACCAACCTGCTGGCGGTGATGACCTCACCGATGGCCAAGGGCCTGTTCCACAAGGCCTTCGAGATGAGCGGCGGCATTTCGCTCAAGACCAATCTGCCGCCCGGGACGCTGCCGACGCTGCAGCCGGCTTCGGCCTCGTTGACGCAGGGCCAGACGATCCTCGAAAAGCTGCTGGTCGCCGACGGCACCGTGGCCGATGAAGCGGCGGCCAAGGTGTATATCGGCACGCGCTCGCCGGCGCAGATCGCCGAGTACCTGCGTGCGCAAGAGGGTGGGGCGCTGCTGACCAAGGTCACGGCAGCCGGGCAGGGCAACGTGGCGCCGATTCCCGATGGCACGGTGTTGCCGGCGGACCCGATCGGCGCCATCGCAGCCGACAAGTACGTCAAGGTGCCCATGCTCGCGGGCAACACGCGCGACGAGGGCAAGCTCTTCGCGTCGCTGCTGGGCACCATCGGCTTCCCGACGTCAGGCTGGATCGTCACCGATGCCCCGCGCTTCTCGATGATGTTCAACTTCAACCCCGATGCTGCGCCCACGCTCACGGTGGACCACATCATCGACCCGTTCTACCTTCCGGTAGACAAGGCCGGCTCCGGCTACAACGCGGCCACCGCGCTCATCACGAAGGGGCTGTTCGAGGCCAACCGCGACAACCTGCTCAACACCATGAAGACGCGCCAGTCGAACATCTGGCACTACCGTCTCGACTGGTCGCAGGAGGCCGCGCCGTGGAACGACGTGTACGGCGCATCGCACGCCTTCGACCTGCCGTTCGTGTTCGGCAACTTCGAGGGTTCGCTGCTGAGCAACGTGATGGGCGGCAAGGCCAACGAGAAGGGGCGCGTGGCGCTGTCGAAGGCCGTCATGGCCAGCGTCGGGGCCTTCATGCGCAACGGCGATCCGAACACGCCCGAACTCGGTGCCACCTGGGGAACGTGGCCCTCGCAGTTGCTGCTCGACGCCACGCCCACCGCCACGAAGATCACCGCGGCGCCCTGATACAGGGGACCGCCGTCCCGCCCCGAGACGCGCCTGGGCAACGCATGCCATCCATCAAAACGATAACGGAGACAACACCTTGAGAATTTCCACGCCCCCCCGCCGATGGCACCTTGCCGCGTCGCTGCTTGCCAGCGTGGCGGGCCTTGCGGCTTGCGGCGGCGGCTCGTCGGGCGGCAGCGGGTTCAGCTTCTTTCCGCCCGCCGCCGAAACGCCACCCGCGCAGCCGCCGGTCACGCCCGAGGCGGGCCCGGTCCGCAAGTGGGGCTACATCACGCTGCCCGACGGCAACAGGATGCGCTATTCGCTGCTGCTGCCCAGCGGAGGCAACGCCACCTATCCGCTGCTGGTCGAGTACGACGGCTACAGCTCGGGCTCGGCCCCGAACATCGGCCAGCGCTGGCTGGCCGAGGGCTATGCGGTGATGGGCCTCAATGTGCCGGGCACCGGCTGCTCGACGGGCGACGACCAGGTCTTCGACGCCAGCACCGGCGCGGCCGGTGCCTTCGCCCTCGAATGGGCCGGCAAGCAGCCGTGGTCGAACGGCAAGATCGGCATGATCGGCTACTCGTACTCGGGCTACAACCAGCTGTGGGTGGCGGCGCACCGGCCCAAGGGCCTGCTGGCGATCACGCCCAGCAAGAACGTGACCGATCCGTACCGCGACGTGGGCTACCCGGGCGGCATCAAGAACGTCGGTTTTCCCGCGCAGTGGTGGGGCGGCTTCCCGGCCACCTGGAACCGCGCGGCCGCGCTGGCCGCCAAGCTCGACGGCGACACGGAGTGCGCCAAGACCGTGGCCGACAACATCGAGAAGCTCAAGCGCCCCGATCTCGACCTGACCAAGTGGCTTGAGAACCCGTATGCCGACGGCCTCTACGTGAAGCGCAGCGCGTTCTACGAGACCGGCAAGATCGACATTCCCGCGCTGGGCACCCAGTCGTGGCAGGACGAGCAGATCGGTCCGCGCTCGGGCTACTACGAAGACACCATGGCGCCCGAAAAGATGTGGCTCATCAGCTCCAACGGCGACCACCACACCAACGTCACCTCCGACTACATAGATGGCACGCTGAAGCGCTTTCTGGCCCATTTCGTGAAGGGCGAGGACAACGGTTTCGAGAAGGAGCCGCACGTGCGCCTGCTGCAGGAAATGCAGCAGATCGACCAGAAGGCGATCAACGGCGCCGCCAAGCTGAAGCAGACGGCCGTGGCCGAGTTCGACCGCCTGCCGGTCAAGGTCAAGCCGATGCGCCTGTGGATGCAGCCGGGCGGCGGGCTCGCCGATGCCAAGCCGACCGCCGGCGCGGCCTCGTCCGACTACCGGTATCCGGCCAAGAGCCCGGTGGTGAACAACCCGGCCGCCGAAGGCTGGCAGGCCGTGGCCGATGCCGAGAAGGACGGCCAGCTCACCTTCACCACCGCCGCGTTGCCCGAGGACCTGAGCTTCTACGGGGAAGGCTCGGCCGACCTGTACCTGAGCGCCACCGCCGACAGCACCGACCTGCAGGTCACGGTGTCGGAAGTGCGCCCCGACGGCAAGGAGATGTTCGTGCAGCGCGGCTGGCTGCGCGCCTCCAAGCGGGCGCTCGACGCCAGCCGCGCCACCGAGCTGCGCCCCTTCGGCGACTTCACACAGCCCAAGGAAGCGCCGCTGCAGTCCGGCCAGCCCAACCTGGTGCGCATCGAGATCCAGAAGTTCGCCCATGTCTTTCGCGCCGGCTCCAGCATCCGCGTGACGGTGGACTCGCCGTCGCAGACCGGCTTCTGGCTGTTCGGCAACGACACGAGGCCGTCGACCAACACGCTGTGGCACCAGGGCGCGAACGCGTCGAGCATCGTGCTGGGCTACGTCGCCTACCCGCATGCGGCCGCGTTGCCCGAGTGCGGCAAGACGCTGCGCCAGCCGTGCCGTACCAACGTGGTGACGGTGCCCGCGGGCACCGGTCCGAAGGCGCCCACTTGAGCCGCTTCGTTCAATCATGCAGTGCGGGTTTGTGTCATTGTGCAAGTGGCCGAAGCTTGCGTGAATCTCTCGTTCGCAACGCTTTTTGAAGTCATTTCACATAGGAGTCCGTAGATGCTGGGTTTGATGCAAGACCAACCGCTTTTGATCTCGTCGCTGATCGAGTTCGTCGAGCGCCACAACGGCGACGGCGAGATCGTCTCGCGCCGTGTCGAGGGCGATATCCACCGTTGCACCTGGAGCGACATCGCATCGCGCGCCAGGCAGGTGGCCAATGCGCTGGATGGCGAGCAGCTGCTGTTCAGCGACCGCATCGCCACCCTGGCCTGGAACGGCTACCGCCACCTGGAGCTGTACTACGGCGTGAGCGGCAGTGGCCGCGTGCTGCACACCATCAACCCGCGCCTGCACCCCGACCAGATCGCGTGGATCGCCAACCATGCCGAAGACCAGATCCTGTGCTTCGACCTGAGCTTCCTGCCGCTGGTGCAGGCGGTGCATGCGCGTTGTCCCACGATCCGGAAATGGGTTGCACTGTGTGACGCCGACAAGCTGCCGGCCGACAGCGGCGTGCCCAACCTCGTGAGCTACGAAGCCTGGATGGGCACGCAGCCCACCGCGTACGACTGGCCCACCTTCGACGAGAACTCGGCCTCGAGCATGTGCTACACGAGCGGCACCACGGGCAACCCGAAGGCCGCGCTGTACAGCCACCGCTCGACCATGCTGCATGCCTACGCTGCCGCGCTGCCCGACGTCATGCGCATCTCGGCGCAAGACTCGGTGCTGCCGGTGGTGCCGATGTTCCACGTCAACGCCTGGGGCATTCCGTACTCGGCCGCGCTGGTGGGCTGCAAGCTCGTGTTCCCGGGCCCGTCGCTGGACGGCAAGTCGGTGTACGAACTCATCGAGTCCGAAGGCGTGACCTTCGCGGCCGGCGTGCCCACCGTGTGGCAGATGATGCTGGGCCACATGCAGACCAACGGCCTGAAGTTCAGCAAGCTGAACCGCACCGTCATCGGCGGCTCGGCCTGCCCGCCGGCCATGATCACGGCGTTCCAGGAGAACTACAACGTCGAGGTGCTGCATGCCTGGGGCATGACTGAGATGAGCCCGCTGGGCACGCTGTGCACGCTGAAGAACAAGCACCTGTCGCTGCCCGCCGACGCACAGCTGCAGATCCGCATGAAGCAGGGTCGCGCCATCTTCGGCGTCGACATGAAGATCGTCGACGGCAACGGCGACGAGCTGCCCTGGGACGGCAAGGCCTACGGCGACCTGTTGGTCAAGGGCCCCTGGGTCGTCAAGGAGTACTACAAGGGCGAGGGCGGCAACCCGCTGGTCGCCGACGCCGCGGGCCGGGGCTGGTTCCCCACCGGCGACGTGGCCACCATCGATGCCGAGGGCTACCTGCAGATCACCGACCGCAGCAAGGACGTGATCAAGTCCGGCGGCGAGTGGATCAGCTCCATCGACATCGAGAACATCGCCGTCGCGCACCCGGCCATCGCCATGGCGGCCTGCATCGGCGTGTTCCACCCCAAGTGGGACGAGCGCCCGATCATCGCGGTCGTGAAGAAGCCCGGCGCCGAAGTCACTCGCGAGGAACTGCTGAAGTTCTACGAGGGCAAGACGGCCAAGTGGCAGATCCCCGACGACGTGGTGTTCGTGGAGGCCATTCCGATCGGCGCCACCGGCAAGATCCTCAAGACCAAGCTTCGCGAACTGCTCAAGGACTACAAGCTGCCGGGCCTCTGAAGCACGGCCAAAGCCCACCCGCACTGTCGCGCACGCGATAGGAAGGCCGCCCCGGCGGCTTTCCTTCCGGGCATTCCCTGTGCGGCGAAGAAAAGGGCGCTTGTACGCTGGCGTCCCGCCTTTCAACCAGGAGACTCTTCATGCACTTCGGTATCAAGTCAGTGGCCGCCTGCGCCATGTTGGTGAGTGTTTCAGCGTCGTTCGCCCAGAAGGGCGAAACCGTCAAGATCGCCTGGCTGGACCCGCTGTCGGGTCTGATGGCGGCCGTGGGCACCAACCAGCTCAAGACGACCCAGTACCTGGCTGACGAGTTCAACAAGAAGAATGCGTCGGGCGTGAAGTTCGAGATCATCGCGATCGACAACAAGCTGAGCCCGCAGGAGACCACCGCGGCGCTGCGCTCGGCGCAGGACCAGGGCGCGCGCTACATCACCCAGGGCAACGGCTCGGGCCCGGCGCTCGCGATCATCGACGCCGTCGAGAAGAACAATGCGCGCAATCCCGGCAAGGAACTGCTCTACCTGAACTATGCGGCGGTCGATCCCGACCTCACCAACAGCAAGTGCAGCTACTGGCACTTCCGCCTCGATGCCGACACCTCCATGAAGATGGAAGCGCTGACCACCTGGATGAAGGACCAGGCCGACATCAAGAAGGTCTACATCCTGGGCCAGAACTACTCCCACGGCCAGCAGGTGTCCAAGTTCGCCAAGGACAACCTCAAGACCAAGCGCCCCGACATCCAGATCGTGGGCGACGACCTGCACCCGCTCGCGCAGGTGCGCGATTTCTCGCCCTACATCGCCAAGATCAAGGCCTCGGGCGCCGACACGGTCATCACTGGCAACTGGGGCTCCGACCTCTCGCTGCTCATCAAGGCGGCGAACGACTCGGGGCTGGACGTCAAGTTCCTCACCTACTACGCACCGGGCGCCGGCACGCCCACGGCCATGGGTGCCACCTCGGCAGGCAAGGTCTACACCGTGGCCTATGCCCACTACAACATGGGCGGCGAAATCCAGCGGCTGCTGACCGGCTACAAGAAGAAGATGAACGACGACCTGACGCAGTCCTCGATCTATCACACCTTCGCATTGCTCGATGCCGCGTTCGTGCAGACCAAGTCGACCGACCCCGTCAAGGTGGCCGCGGCACTCGAAGGCATGAAGATCAAGAGCTTCAACGGCGAGGTCGAGATGCGCAAGGCCGACCACCAGTTGCAGCAGGGCCTGTACATCTCGCGCTGGGAGAAGGCCAGCGCCAAGTACCCCTACGACGCCGAGAACACCGGCTACACCAACGTCCCCGTGAAGTATTACGAGTCGTATGTGGCGAGCACGCCCACGACCTGCCAGATGAAGCGCCCCTAGGCGTCTTTGTGAACGCATTTCCTACCCATCGGTAGAAGATACCTACCGCCGGGTAGCAAAAGAAGGAAATGCACTGTCGCCTGCGCGATAGATACGTGCCTTTGCAGCCCCTTCCTTACGGGCATTCCCTGAGGGGTGGGGTGGCAAAGACTTGTACGCTTGTGCAGCGTTTTTGATATCGGTTTGACCAGGAGATATAGATTGAAGTTCGCTCTGAAGATCGCTACCGCCGCCGTGCTCGCGGCAAGTGCCACCGGTGCCCTTGCCCAGAAGGGTGAGACCGTCAAGATCGCGTGGCTGGACCCGCTGTCGGGCCTGATGGCGGCCGTCGGTACCAACCAGCTCAAGACCTTCCAGTTCCTGGCCGAAGAATTCAACAAGAAGAACGTGGCCGGCGTGAAGTTCGAGGTCATCGGCATCGACAACAAGCTCAGCCCGCAGGAAACCACCGCCGCGCTGCGCTCGGCCATGGACCAGGGCGCGCGCTACGTGGTGCAGGGCAACGGCTCCGGCCCGGCGCTGGCCATCATGGACGCGCTCGAAAAGCACAACGCCCGCAACCCGGGCAAGGAAGTCGTGTACTTCAACTACGCGGCAGTCGATCCCGACCTGACCAACAGCAAGTGCAGCTACTGGCACTTCCGCCTGGACGCCGACACCTCCATGAAGATGGAAGCCCTGACCACCTTCATGAAGGACCAGGCCGACATCAAGAAGGTGTACCTGATCAACCAGAACTACTCGCACGGCCAGCAGGTCGCGAAGTACGCCAAGGACAACCTCAAGACCAAGCGCCCCGATGTGCAGATCGTCGGCGACGACCTGCACCCGCTGGCCCAGGTGCGCGACTTCGCGCCCTACATCGCCAAGATCAAGGCCTCGGGCGCCGACACCGTCATCACCGGCAACTGGGGTTCCGACCTCGCGCTGCTCATCAAGTCGGCCAACGACGCAGGCCTGAACGTCAAGTTCTACACCTACTACGCCGTGACCAACGGCACGCCGACCGCCATGGGCGCGGCCTCGGACGGCAAGGTCTACATGGTGGGCTACAGCCACTACAACGCGCCGGGCCCGATCGCGCCGATGATGAACGAGTTCAAGAAGCGCTTCAATGAAGACCTGTACACGACGTCGCCGTACACCGTGTACGCGATGCTCGCCGAAGCCTTCGTGCGCACCAAGTCGACCGACCCCGTGAAGGTGGCGGCCGCCATGGAAGGCATGAAGTTCAAGAGCTTCAACGGCGACGTCGAAATGCGCAAGTCCGACCACCAGCTGCAGCAGGGCCTGTGGATCACGCGCTGGCAGAAGGCCGACGCGAAGAGCCCGTACAGCCCGGAGAACACCGGCTACACGCTGGCACCGGTCAAGTACTACGAGCCCTACGTCTCGAGCACGCCCACCTCGTGCCAGATGAAGCGACCCGGCGGCGCCTCCTGATCGCCTCCTGATCGCCTGCTGATCGCCCCCTGACCGGTCGAGGCCCGACTTCAACACTCGGGCCTCTTTCTTTTTCAACCGACACGGAAGACCGATGAACGTCGAATTCTTCGTCATCTCACTGCTCAACGGCGTCAGCTACGGCCTGCTGTTGTTCATGCTGAGCTCTGGCCTTACGCTGATCTTCAGCATGATGGGTGTGCTCAACTTTGCACACGCCAGCTTCTACATGCTGGGCGCCTATTTCGCCTACACCCTGTCAGGCATCGTCGGCTTCTGGCCCGCGCTCTTTCTCTCGCCGCTGCTGGTGGGGGCATTGGGCGCGGCCTTCGAGCGCTACAGCCTGCGCCGGGTCCACAAGTTCGGCCACGTGCCCGAGCTGCTGGTGACCTTCGGTCTTTCGTACCTCATCCTCGAGCTGGTCCAGCTGGTCTGGGGCCGCTCCACGGTGCCCTACGGCCTGCCCGAGGCGCTGCAGGGCCCGCTGTTCTCGCTGTACGGCACGCAGTTCCCCAAGTCGCGCTCGTTCATCATGCTGGTGGCGATGCTCATGCTGGTGTCCGTGTGGCTGCTGCTCACGCGCACCCGCATCGGCCTGGTGATCCAGGCGGCGCTGAAGCACCCCGACATGGTCGAGGCGCTGGGCCACAACGTGCCGCGCGTGTTCATGCTGGTGTTCGGCGGCGGTGCCGCGCTGGCCGGCCTGGCGGGCGTGATCGGCGGCAACACCTATGTCACGGAGCCGGCCATGGCCGGTTCGGTCGGCACCATCATCTTCGTGGTGGTGGTGGTCGGCGGCATGGGCTCGTTGGCGGGCGCCTTCCTGGCGTCGCTGCTGATCGGCATCATCCAGACCTTCGCCGTGGCGCTGGACCACTCGCTGGCCACCGCGCTGCAGGCCCTGGGCGTGGCCGTGACCGACCAGACCTTCGGCTACGAGCTGCTCAAGCTCACCATCTCGCAGGTCGCACCGATCCTGCCGTACCTGTTCCTCGTGCTGATCCTCATCTTCCGCCCGAAGGGTCTTCTGGGCACCCGGGAGGACTGACACCATGACCACCGCAACCACCACTTCACCGACGACCCCGACGCGGTACTACCGCTTCAAGCCCTGGAACATCGGGCGCTACCTGGTCTGGGCGCTGTTCGCCCTGGTGCTGATCATCTCGCCGATGCTGTTCAAGAGCAGCCTGGCGCTGACGATGCTCTCGCAGATGGGCTACCTGATCATCATCTGCCTGAGCTACAACATCCTGCTGGGGCAGGGCGGCATGCTGAGCTTCGGCCATGCCGTCTACACCGGCCTGGGCTCGTTCATCGCCATCCACGCGATGAACATGGCGACCAAGGGCGGCCCGACGATTCCGCTGGTGCTCATTCCGCTCGTCGGCGGGCTGGCGGGGATGTTCTTCGCCATCCTGCTGGGCTTCGTGACCACCAAGAAGTCGGGCACCACCTTCGCCATGATCACCATGGGCATCGGTGAGCTCGTGGCCTCGATGGCGCTGATGTTCCCCAGCTTCTTCGGCGGCGAGGGCGGCATCACCACCGACCGCGTGTACGGCCCGAGCTTCTTCGGCTTCACCTTCGGCCCGCAGATCCAGGTGTACTACCTGATCGCCGCGTACTGCTTCGTGTGCACCGCCCTGATGTATGCCTTCACCGGCACGCCGCTGGGCCGCATGCTGAACGCGGTGCGCGACAACCCGGAGCGCGTGGAGTTCATCGGCTACAACACGCAGCGCGTGCGCTACTTCGCGTTCATCATTGCGGGCTTCTTCGCCGGCATCGGCGGCGGCCTGGCCTCGATCAACTTCGAGATCGTGAACGCGGCCGACAGCCTGAACGCCATCCGCTCGGGCGGCTACCTGCTGTTCACCTTCCTGGGCGGCGCGGTGTTCTTCTTCGGCCCGATCATCGGTGCGGTGCTGCTGGTGTTCGCCTCGATCCTGCTGTCCGAACTGTCGAAGGCCTGGCAGCTGTACTTCGGCCTGGTGTTCGTGTTCATGGTGATGTTCGCCCCCGGCGGCATCGCCAGCCTGGTCATGATGAACCTGCGCGTGGCCAAGTTCGGCAAGTTCAACCGCTTCTGGGGCCTGTACGCCGCGCTCGCCGTGGCCCTGGTGCCGGTGGTGGTCGGTGCTGCCGCGCTGATCGAAATGATCTATCACATCCAGCTCAACGCGGCGATGGGCCCGGACCTGAAGTTCTTCGGCACCATGCTGAACACGGCGGGCGTGACCAGCTGGCTGGGCGCCATCGCGATCCTGGCCGTCGGCCTGGGCCTGCTCGAGGTGGCACGGCGCCGCTTCGTGCGGGTCTGGGGCCAGGCGCAGGAAGAGATCGAAGCAGAAATCAAACGTCGGGAGGCGGCGTAAATGAGCGCGCAATACGCATTGGAACTGAAGGCGCTGCGCAAGAATTTCGGCAAGACCGAAATCATCCGCGGCGTGGACCTGGCGGTGAAGGCCGGCGAACGCATCGCCGTGATCGGGCCGAACGGCGCGGGCAAGTCGACGCTGTTCAACCTGATCAGCGGGCGGCTCACGCCCACCAGCGGCGAGGTGCTGCTCAACGGGCAGCGCATCGACGGCAAGAAGCCCTATGAAATCAACCGCCTGGGGCTGTCGCGCAGCTTCCAGATCACCAACATCTTCCCGAAGCTCAGCGTCTTCGAGAACCTGCGCTGCGGCGTGCTGTGGAGCCTGGGCTACAAGTACACCTTCCTGCGCTTTCTCTCGAACCTGGACGACGCCAACGCGCGCACCGAAGAGCTCATCAAGCAGATCGGCCTGGAGCGCAAGCGCGACGTGCATGCGGTGAACCTCACCTATGCCGAGCAGCGCGCGCTCGAGATCGGCGTGACCATCGCCGGCGGCGCCGGCGTGATCCTGCTGGACGAGCCCACGGCCGGCATGAGCAAGACCGAGACCTCGCACTTCATCTCGCTCATCAAGCACGTCACCGTCGGCAAGACACTGTTGACGGTGGAGCACGACATGGGCGTGGTCTTCGGGCTGGCCGACAAGATCGCCGTGGTGGTCTACGGCGAAGTCATCGCTTTCGACACGCCGGCTGCCGTGCGCGCCAATGCACGCGTGCAGGAGGCGTATCTGGGTTCGTCGGTTGCCGACGCGCAAGGGGCGGGACACTGACATGCTGAAGCTTCACGACATCCACGCCTACTACGGCAAGAGCCATGTGCTGCATGGCGTTTCCTTCGACGTCCGCCCGGGCGAGATCGTGGCCCTGCTGGGTCGCAACGGCTCGGGCCGCTCGACCACCGCCAAGGCCATCATGGGCCTGGTGCATGCCGAGGGCACGCTGCAGTGGAAGGGCGGCGACATCCTGCGCCGCAAGGCCTACGAGATCGCGCACATGGGCATCGGCTACGTGCCCGAGAACCGCGACATCTTTCCCAAGCTCACGGTGCACCAGAACCTGCTGCTGGGGCAGAAGGGCTCGGGCAAGGGCAGCCGCTGGTCCTTCGACGACATGTACGGCATGTTCCCGCGCCTGAAGGAGCGCCAGCACACCGAGGCCGGCGTGCTCTCGGGCGGCGAGCAGCAGATGCTCACGCTGTGCCGCACGCTCATGGGCGACCCCGACCTGATCATCATCGACGAGCCCACCGAAGGCCTTGCGCCCAAGATCGTCGAGCTGGTGGGGCAGTACCTGCGCACGCTGAAGGACAAGGGCATCTCGGTGCTCCTCATCGAGCAGAAGCTCACCATCGCGATGCAGATCTCAGACCGTGCGCTCGTCATGGGCCACGGCAGCATCGTGTTCGACGGGACGCCCGACAGCCTGCGCGCCGACGGCACCACCCGCAGGGAGTGGCTGGAGGTTTAAGCAAACCCCCAGGCTTCGCGCACTTCGTGTCGCGCGCGCCTTCCCCCTTGCAGGGGGCAACACCTGCGGCCCGGCAAAGCCGGTTCCGCGGTGTTCCTGGAAAGTCCGGCTCTCTCTTGAGGCCCTTGTCCCGACAGCGACTGCGTGCCATTGTTCGGCCACGCAAAACGCCTAGAATCTTCGAAAAAGAACACTCGTGCTTTTTCTTCTTTTTCTTCACACACCAAGGAACGCAGCATGACGGCTGAATACAAAGTGCTCGGCGATGTCGCCGTGATCACCCTGACCAACCCGCCGGTCAACGGTCTCGGCTTCTCGACACGCATCGGCATCACCGACGGCCTGTCCAAGGCCAATGCCGACAGCGCCGTCAAGGCCATCGTCATCACCGGCGCCGGCAAGGCGTTCTCGGGCGGTGCGGACATCAAGGAATTCGGCACGCCCAAGGCGCTGCAAGAGCCCAACCTGCTGAGCGTGATCCTCTCGCTCGAAGCCTCGCCCAAGCCCATCGTCGCAGCCATCCACTCCGTGTGCATGGGCGGCGGCCTGGAGCTGGCGCTCGGCTGCCACTACCGCGTGGCCGCACCGGGCACCAGCGTGGCACTGCCTGAAGTCAAGCTCGGCCTGCTGCCGGGCGCCGGTGGCACGCAGCGCCTGCCGCGCGTGATCGGCGTGGAAACCGCCCTGAACATGATCGTCAGCGGCGAGCCCGTGAAGAGCGAGCTGCTCGCCAGCCTGCCGGGCCAGAAGCTGTTCGACAAGCTGGCCGCCTCGGCCGAGTCGGTGTTCGACGAAGCCGTCGAGTTCGCCAAGTCGGTCGCTGCCAAGGGCGGCGAGCTGCCGCTGGTGCGCAACCTGCCGTGCAAGCATCCGCAAGGCGATGCCTACTTCCAGTTCGCCAAGAACATGGTCGGCGGCATGTCGAAGAACTACCCCGCGCCGCTGAAGTGCGTCGACGCCGTGCAGGCCGCGACCAAGATGAAGTTCGACGACGGCATGGCCGAAGAACGGCGTCTGTTCACCGCGCTGATGTTCACGCCCGAATCGCTGGCCCTGCGCCACCTGTTCATGGCCGAGCGCGCCGCGAGCAAGATTCCCGACGTGCCCGAAGACACGCCCAAGCGCGACATCAAGGCCGTGGGCGTCATCGGCGCCGGCACCATGGGTGGCGGCATCTCGATGAACTTCCTGAACGCGGGCATCCCCGTCAAGATCCTCGAGATGAAGCAAGAGGCGCTCGATCGCGGCATTGCCACCATCAAGAAGAACTACGAAGCCCAGGTCAAGAAGGGCAAGCTCAAGCAGGACAAGTACGAGCAGCGCATGGCGCTTCTGAGCACCACGCTGAGCTACGACGACCTGAAGGACGCCGACCTCATCATCGAAGCCGTGTTCGAAGAAATCGGCGTCAAGGAAAAGGTCTTCAAGGAACTCGACCGCGTCGCCAAGAAGGGCGCCATCCTGGCCTCGAACACCTCGACGCTCGACGTCGACAAGATCGCTTCGTTCACCGACCGTCCGCAGGACGTGGTCGGCATGCACTTCTTCAGCCCGGCCAACGTGATGAAGCTGCTCGAAGTGGTGCGCGGCAAGGCCACGTCCAAGGACGTGCTGGCCACCGTGATGGCCATCGGCAAGAAGATCAAGAAGACGTCCGTCGTGTCGGGCGTGTGCGACGGCTTCATCGGCAACCGCATGATCGAGCAGTACAGCCGCCAGGCCGGCTTCCTGCTGGACGAAGGCGCCACGCCGCAGCAGGTCGACAAGGCCATCGAGAAGTTCGGCTTCGCCATGGGCCCGTTCCGCATGGGCGACCTGGCCGGCAACGACATCGGCTGGGCGATCCGCAAGCGCCGCGCCGTCGAGCGCGCCGACATGAAGTACAGCCGCACGGCCGACAAGCTGTGCGAACTGGGCCGCTTCGGCCAGAAGACCGGGGCAGGGTGGTACGACTACCAGGCCGGCAAGCGCGACGCCATCCCGTCGGAACTCGTCAACAAGATGATCGAGGACCACCGCAAGGAACTGGGCATCACGCCGCGCAAGATCTCCGACACGGAAATCGTGCAGCGCCTGGTGTTCGCCCTCGTCAACGAAGGCGCGCACATCCTGGAAGACGGCATTGCCTCCAAGTCGGGCGACATCGACATGGTGTACCTCACCGGCTACGGCTTCCCGATCTACCGCGGTGGCCCGATGCACTACGCCTCGCAGGTCGGCCTGTACAACGTGGCCGAGACGATGAAGCGCTTTGCGCAGAACCCGCGCGACGACGCCGAGTTCTGGCAGCCCGCACCGCTGATCCAGAAGCTGGTGGCCGAAGGCAAGTCCTTCAGCTGAGTCTGAACCGGGATCAAGACCGCCCATGTTGAAACGCATCTTCCTCGGGCTGCTGCTGGTGCTCCTGGCACTCGTGGCGGCCGTGGCGGTCAAGACCTGGACCACGCCATCGCAGCAGCTCGCGGTGGCGCCCGCGCCCAAGCTCGAGATCGACCTGCAGGCCGCTGCGAAGCGGCTGGCCGGCGCGATCCCGATCCGCACGGTGTCGAGCCTGGAGGACGCGGCCGCCAACCTGGCCGAGTTCGACAAGCTGCACGCCTACCTGGCGCAGCAGTACCCGAAGGTTCACGCCACCCTCAAGAAGGAAGTGGTGGGCCAGAAGGCCTTGCTCTACACCTGGACCGGCACCGACGCGCAAGCCAAGCCAATCGCGCTCATGGCGCACCAGGACATGGTGCCCATCGCCCCCGGCACCGAAAAGGCCTGGTCGGTCGACCCCTTCGCGGGCGAGATCAAGGAAGGCTTCGTCTGGGGCCGCGGCACGCTCGACAACAAGGGCAACCTGTTTGCACAGATGGAAGCCATCGAGCTGCTCATCGGCAGCGGCTTCCAGCCCAAGCAGACGGTCTACCTCGTGATGGGCGACGACGAAGAGGTGAGCGGCCTGCGCGGCGCGCAGCCCATCGCCGAACTGCTCAAGTCGCGCGGCGTGAAGCTCGACTGGGTGCTCGACGAAGGCCTGCTCGTGCTCGACGGCGTGCTGCCCGGCCTGAGCAAGCCCGCGGCACTCATCGGCCTGGCGGAGAAGGGCTACGGCACCTTCTTCCTCTCGCTCGATACCGCGCCCGGCCACTCGTCGATGCCGCCACAAAAGAGCGCCATCGGCCGCATGAGTGCCGCGCTCGCGCGGCTCGAAGCGTCGCCGATGCCCGGCGGCATCCAGGGCGTGGCGGGGCAGATGTTCGGCGCGCTTGCGCCCGAGATGG
Source organism: Variovorax boronicumulans NBRC 103145 (assembly GCF_001591345.1). Lineage (GTDB taxonomy): Bacteria > Pseudomonadota > Gammaproteobacteria > Burkholderiales > Burkholderiaceae_C > Variovorax > Variovorax boronicumulans. Next base: position 54,819 of record NZ_BCUS01000010.1, read on the forward strand.
GCGGCGTCAATCGCGTCATGCTGTCGAACCTGTGGCTCACCGAGCCGCTGGTGCGCGGCCAGCTCGAGAAGAGCCCGAGCAGCAACGCCATGCTGCGCACGACCACCGCACTGACCATCGTGCGCGCCGGCAACAAGGACAACGTGCTGCCCGGCCGCGCCGAGGCCGCCGTCAACTTCCGCGTGCTGCCCGGCGACACGCTGGCCAGCGTCGAGGCGCACCTGCGCAAGGCGCTGGGCGACGACGACATCAAGATCAAGCCGTACCCCGGCAACTCGGAGCCCTCGCCGGTGTCGCCCACCGACAGCACCGGCTACCGCGCGATCCAGCAGGCCGTGCGCCAGAGCTTTCCCGACGCCGTGGTGGCGCCCGGCCTCATGACCGCCGCCACCGATTCCCGCCACTTCAGCCTCGTGAGCGATGCCGTCTTCCGCTTCTCGCCGTTCCGGGTGAAGAGCGAGGACCTGGCGCGCTTCCATGGCAACAACGAACGCCTGGCCATCTCGAACTACGGCGAGATGATCGGCTTCTACCACCAGCTCCTGCGCAACACGAACGCTGCTGCGCCGGCGCAATGACGACCCCGTCTTTTCCCTCTTTTCCCTTCCATCTTCAAAGGACCTCACCATGACCAGCGCCGTCATCGTTTCCACCGCCCGCACGCCGCTCGCGAAGAGCTGGAAGGGTGCCTTCAACATGACCCACGGCGCCACGCTGGGCGGCCATGCCGTGCAGCACGCGGTGCAGCGCGCCGGCATCGACCCGGCTTCGGTCGACGACGTCATCATGGGTTGCGCCACGCCGGAAGGCGCCACCGGTTCCAACATCGCGCGCCAGATCGCCCTGCGCGCTGGCCTGCCGGTCACCACCTCGGGCATGACCATCAACCGTTTCTGCTCGTCGGGCCTGCAGACCATCGCCACCGCCGCCCAGCGCATCATCGCGGGCGAGGGCGACGTGTACGTGGCCGGTGGCGTCGAGAGCATCTCGTGCGTGCAGAACGAAGCCAACACGCACATGCTGGCCGACCCCTGGCTCGTGAAGCACAAGCCCGAGATCTACTGGAACATGCTGCAGACCGCCGAGCAGGTCGCCAAGCGCTACAACATCGGCCGCGACGCCATGGACGAGTACGGCGCACAGAGCCAGCAGCGCGCCACCGCCGCGCTCGAAGCCGGCAAGTTCAAGGACGAGATCGCCCCCATCACCGTGCTGGCCGGCGTGGCTGACCCCGTGATGGGCCTGCGCACCAAGGAAGTCACGATCGAGAACGACGAAGGCATCCGTCCCGGCACCACCAAGGAAGGCATCAGCGGCATCCGCTCGGCCATGCCCGGCGGCCTGATCTCGGCCGGCAACGCCAGCCAGTTCTCCGACGGCGGCGGCGCCTGCGTGGTGGTCGACGAGAAGTACGCCCAGCAGAAGGGCCTGAAGCCCCTGGGCCGCTTCCTCGGCTTCGCCGTGGCCGGCTGCGAGCCCGACGAAATGGGCATCGGCCCGGTCTTCGCCATTCCCAAGGTGCTCAAGCGCCTGGGCCTCACGGTCAACGACATCGACCTGTGGGAGCTGAACGAAGCCTTCGCCGTGCAGGTCATCTACTGCCGCGACAAGCTGGGCATTCCGGGCGACCGCCTGAACGTGAACGGCGGCGCCATCGCCGTGGGCCACCCCTACGGCGTGAGCGGCCAGCGCCTCACGGGCCACGCGCTCATCGAAGGCAAGCGCCGCGGCGCCAAGAAGGTCGTGGTCACGATGTGCATCGGCGGCGGCATGGGCGCTGCGGGCGTGTTCGAGGTCCTGTAACCATGTCCGGCTTGGGCAATGACCAGGAGGTCTCGCCCGAAGCCGTCCTGGCCTACGGCCGCAGCGTGCTGGCCGCGCAGCCCTTCAGCGTGCTGATCGGCGCCGAGCTGCATGCGCTCGCGCCGGGCCATGCCGAGCTCCAGCTGCCGCTCACCGCGCAGCTGAAGCAGCAGTACGGTTTCGCCCATGGAGGCATCGTGAGCTACATGGCCGACAACGCGCTGACCTTTGCCGGCGGCAGCGCCTTGCGCGTGCCGGTCGTGACCTCCGAATTCAAGATCAACTACGTGCGGCCCGCCATCGGCCAGCGACTGATTGCGCGCGCCCGGGCCGTGCACACCGGCAGCTCGCAGGCCGTGTGCACCTGCGAGGTGGTGGCGGTGGCCGACGACGGCACCGAGAAGCTCTGCGCGCTGGCGCAGGGCACCATCGCCACGCTGCCCGATTCCCCGAAGAAGACTTCGACACCCGCGAAGTCGTAGCCTGAAGAAGACATCACCATGAGCCTGCGTCCCACCCTCGACTTTCTGCTCTACGACTGGCTCGACGCCGAGAAGCTCAACCAGAGCGAGCGTTTTGCCGACCACTCGCGCGAGACCTTCGACGCCGTGCTCGACACCTGCGAGCGCATTGCGCGCGAAAAGTACGCGCCGTTCAACCGCACCGTCGACACGCAGGAGCCGCATTTCGATGGCGAGAAGGTCATCCTGCCGCAGGCCACGCACGACGCGCACAAGGCCTTCGTCGAGTCCGGCATGCTGAGCGCCGCACAGGACTACGACATTGGCGGCATGCAGCTGCCCTACACGGTGCAGGCGGCGGCCAACAGCTTCTTCGCGATGGCCTCGGTGAGCATCGGCTCGAACATGCTCACCAGCGGCAACGCCAACCTGCTCATGGTGCACGGCACCGAGAAGCAGAAAGAGGTGTTTGCCAAGAATGAATTCTCGGGCCGCTGGGCCGGCACCATGTGCCTGTCGGAACCGCAGGCGGGCTCGTCGCTGAGCGACGTGGCCACGCGTGCCGTTCCCGACGGTGACGACTTCCAGGACGACCCGCTGGGCCCGCGCTACCGCCTCACGGGCAACAAGATGTGGATCTCGGCCGGCGACCACGAGCTGACCGAGAACATCGTGCACATCGTGCTGGCCAAGATCCCCGACGAGAACGGCAAGCTCATTCCGGGCACGCGCGGCATTTCGCTGTTCATCGTGCCCAAGCGCATGGTGGACACGCAGGGCGAACTCACCGGCGAGCGCAACGACGTGGCGCTGGCAGGCCTCAACCACAAGCTCGGCTGGCGCGGCACCACCAACACGCTGCTGAACTTCGGCGAGGGCAAGTACCCGGTCGGCGGCAAGGCCGGCGCGGTGGGCTACCTGGTCGGCGCGCCCGGCAAGGGCCTGCACTGCATGTTCCACATGATGAACGAGGCCCGCATCGGCGTCGGCACCGCCGCCACCATGCTTGGCATGGCCGGCTACTACGCCTCGCTCGAGTACGCCAAGAGCCGCCCGCAGGGCCGGCTGGTGAAGAAGCCCGAGGCCGCCGGCGCCGCCGTGGCCAAGGACTCGGCCGCACCGCAGGTGCGCATCATCGAGCACGCCGACGTGCGCCGCATGCTGCTCGCCCAGAAGGCGTACTGCGAGGGCGCACTGGCGCTGGAGCTGTACTGCGCCCGTCTGGTCGACACGCAGAAGACCGGCGATGCGCAGACGGCCGACGACGCCCGTCTGCTGCTGGAGGTGCTCACGCCCATCGCCAAGAGCTGGCCCAGCGAGTGGTGCCTGGAAGCCAATTCGCTGGCCATTCAGGTGCATGGCGGCTACGGCTACACGCGCGATTTCCCGGTGGAGCAGTACTGGCGCGACAACCGCCTGAACATGATCCACGAGGGCACGCACGGCATCCAGGCGGCCGACCTGCTGGGCCGCAAGGTGCTGATGGAAAAGGGCCGCGGCCTGCAGCTGCTGGCTGGGCGCGTCACCGAGACCATCGGCCGCGCGGCCAAGGTGCCCGCGCTGGCGCCGCACGCCAAGGCGCTGGGTGCCGCGCTGCAGCACATCGGCAGCGCCACGGAGGCCGCTTGGTCCACCGGCGACCCGGCCGACGCGCTGGCCAACGCCGTGCCCTACATGCAGGCCTTCGGCCACACCGTGCTGGCCTGGCTCTGGCTCGACGTGGCGCTGCGGGCCCTGGAAATCGACGCACAGAAGGCGAGGGCGGTAACAGCTGGCAAGATCGGCGCCACGGACTATTTCTTCCACTACGAGCTGCCGAAAATCGGTGCCTGGCTCCAGGTGGTCGAAACCCGTGACCCGACCTGTACCGCTTTGCCCGAGGACGCTTTCTGACAATGGCCAACGCCGCCCCGAACTCACCCCCGCCCGCCGCCCAACCGCCGAAACCACCCAAGCCGCATGCGCGGCTCGAGAAGTGGATCTGGATCCTGATCTACGGCGGCCTGTTCCTCGTGATCCTGGGCATCGCCACGGGCCGCACCGAGCCCACGCTGGGCTGGTCGATGGCCGTGCCCGGCGTCGTGGTCGCCGCGGTGGGCGTCGTGCTCATCTACGTGCGTTCGCGGCTCAAGTAAGAACAAGGCAAGGACCGACCATGCTCAAGCACATCGTGATGTGGAAGTTCAAGGAGCACGCCGAGGGCGCCGACAAGGCGACCAACCTGCTCAAGGCCAAGGCGCTGCTCGATGCCTGCGCGACGCTCTCGCCCGGCACGCACCGTTTCGAGGTGGTCATTGCCCAGCCCGGGCTCGAGGCCACCTACGACCTGATCCTCAATTCGGAATTCACCGACGCCGCCGCGCTGGCGGCCTACGCCGACCACCCCCAGCACGTGGCGCTCAAGCCTTTCATCGGCGCCGTGCGCGAAGCCCGCCAGTGCATGGACTATGAGCTCTGAACCCCACGCGCCCGACGCCACGGCCTCACCGGCCGAGCGGAGGGCGTTCGGCCGTGCGCAGCGCCAGCGCTGTGCGCTCGGCCAGTGGGCGCAGGTGCCCCGGCCCGACGCCACCGACCGCGATCCGCTCGGCTGGCTGAAGGCGTCCAACCGCGGCCGCGTGCCCGAGCTGGTGCCGGTGCGCCATGGCCGCATGCTGGCCAGCCCCTTCACGTTCTACCGCGGCGCCGCCAGCCTGATGGCGAACGACCTCGCCAGGCTGCCGCACAGTGGCATCGCGACGCAGCTGTGCGGCGATGCGCACCTCGCGAACTTCGGCTTCTTTGCCAGCCCCGAGCGCGCGCTGGTCTTCGACATCAACGATTTCGACGAAACCCTGCAAGGGCCCTTCGACTGGGACGTGCGCCGGCTGGCCACCTCGTTCGTGGTGGCCGCGCGCGACCGGGGTTTCAAGCCGCGCATCGGGCGCGAGGCCGTGCAGCAGCTGGCCGAGGCCTACCGCGATCGCATGCGGGCCTTCGCGCGCATGGACACGCTGGAGGCCTGGTACGCGCGGCTCACCTCGCAAACCCTGCTGAAGCTCGGCGCCGAAGACGCGACCGAGCTCGCGGTCATCAAGAAGGCGCGCCGCAGCACCTCGCGCGTGTTCGCCGACAGCGCAACCGAGACGGTCGACGGCCGCCTCATGATCCGCGACCAGCCGCCGTTCGTGTACCACGACGCCCGTGCGACGGCGCGGGAGATCAAGCGCTTCCGCGCCGGGCTGCCGGCCTTCCTGGCGCAGTACCGCGCCAGCCTGCCGCCCGAGCGCCAGCGGCTGTTCGACCGCTACGAGCTGCACGACGTCGCGGTGCTCACGCCCGGCGTCGGCTCGGTCGGCCGGCGCTGCTTCCTGCTGCTGTTCGTGGCCGACCGCGCGCATCCGCTGTTCCTGCAGTGCAAGGAGGCCGGCGAGTCGGTGCTCGAAGCCCCGCTGGGCGCGGCACCGGACACAGCGTCGCCGGGCCAGCGCGTGGTGCAGGGCCAGCGGCTGGCCCAGGCCGCCAGCGACGTCTTCCTGGGCTGGGCCCAGGGACCGGGCGGGCGCGGCTTCTACGTGCGGCAGCTGCGCGACATGAAGGCCTCCTACAAGCTCGAGGACTTCAAGCCGGTCGACCTGCTCGAGTTCGCCGAGGCCTGCGGCTACAGCCTGGCCCGCGCGCATGCCAAGGGCGGCGACGCCTGGGCCATCGACGGCTACCTGGGGCGCTCCAGGAGCTTCAACGCGGCGCTCGCCGATTTCGCCGAAGGCTATGCCGACGTGAACCAGGCCGACTGGCGCCGGCTGAAAAAAGCCGTGGCCGCCGGCAAGGCCGCCGCCGTCGAGGCGGACGACACCGCGTCCTGACGGCCCGAAGCCACCGCCTCCAGCGCCAACGCAACCCTCTTCTTTCATCATCCACACCGGAGACACCGACATGACGAAGCCCCGCACCACCCAACAGCTGTTCGACCTCACGGGTCAGACGGCGCTCATCACCGGCGGCTCGCGCGGCCTGGGCCTGCAGATGGCCCATGCCCTGGGAGAAGCCGGCGCGAAGATCATGCTGAGCTCGCGCAAGGCCGACGACCTGGAACAGGCCGCCGCCGAGCTGCAGGCCGCCGGCATCGACGCGCGCTGGATCGCCGCCGACTGCTCCAAGGAAGAAGACACCCGCCGCCTGGCCGACGAAACCCTGCAGCGCATGGGCGGCGTCGACATCCTCATCAACAACGCCGGCGCCAGTTGGGGTTCGCCGGCAGAGAGCCATCCGGTCGAGGCCTGGGACAAGGTGATGAACCTCAACGTGCGCGGCTACTTCATCCTGGCGCAGCAGGTTGCCAAGGGCTACATGATCCCGAAGAAGCGCGGGCGCATCATCAACATCGCCTCGATCGCGGGCCTGAACGGCAACCCGCCCGGCATGCAGACGCTGGCCTACAACACCTCGAAGACCGCGGTGATCGGCTTCACCAAGACGCTGGCCGCCGAATGGGGCAAGTACAACATCAACGTGAACGCGATCTGCCCGGGCTTCTTCATGACGAAGATGGCGGCCGGCCTGATCAAGACCCTGGGCGAAGAGCACATGGCCGCCTCGGCGCCGCTGGGCCGCCTGGGCGACGACGAAGACCTGAAGGGCCTGACGCTGCTGTACGCGAGCGATGCCGGCAAGCACATCACCGGCCAGTGGGTCGCGGTCGATGGCGGCGTGAGCGTGGTGCTGGGTGCGGCCTGACATGTCCGATTCGCCTGAAAAGTCCAGCGACATCAACATCCGCTCGTACACGAGCCAGATTCCGTTCGCGCGCCACCTCGGCTTCGAGCTCACGAAGTTCGAGGACGGCCAGTCCGAGATCATCTACACCGCCAAGCCCGAGCACCTGAACACCTTCGACGTGACGCACGGCGGCGCCTGCATGACGCTGCTCGACATCGCCATGGCGGCCGCTGCGCGCAGCGTGGCGCCCGAGACCGGCGTGGTCACCATCGAGATGAAGACCAGCTTCATGCAACCGTCGGTCGGCCCGCTGCACGCGCGCGGCACGCTGCTGCACCGCACCGCGACGCTGGCTTTCACCGAAGCCAAGATCTACGACGAACAGGAGCGCGTGTGCGCCCATGCCACCGGCACCTTCAAGTACGTGAAGCGCCGGCTGCCGACCGGCCCCGCGAGCGCCAACGCGATGCGCCCGCCATCCACCGACTGACATCCCATTCCCCCGGAGACTTTCATGCCCACCAACAAGCAGATCCACCTCGACAACCGCCCCGAGGGCGAAGCCACGGCCAGCAACTTCAAGCTGGTGACTGTCGAGACGCCCGCGCTCGCCGACAACCAGGTGCTGGTGCGCCACCACTACATGAGCCTCGACCCGTACATGCGCGGGCGCATGAACGACGCGAAGAGCTACGCGCAGCCGCAACCCGTGGGCCAGGTGTTCCAGGGCGGCACGGTCGGCGAAGTGGTCGAGAGCAAGCACCCCAAGTACGCCGTGGGCGACAAGGTCGTCGGCTTCGGCGGCTGGCAGGAATACAGCGTGGTCGATGCCTCGCAGCCCGGCGCGCTGAAGAAGGTCGACACCACGCACGTGCCGCTGTCGCACTACCTCGGCGCCGTGGGCATGCCCGGCGTGACGGCCTGGTACGGCCTCGTGAAGATCATCGCGCCCAAGGCCGGTGAAACCGTGGTCATCACCGCCGCCAGCGGCGCCGTGGGCAGTGCCTTCGGTGCGCTGGCCAAGGCGCGCGGCTGCCGCGTGGTCGGCATCGCGGGCGGCCCCGACAAGTGCAAGTACGTGACCGACGAGCTCGGCTTCGACGCCTGCATCGACTACCGCCAGCACCCCGACGTGAAGACCATGAGCGCCGCGCTCAAGGAAGCCTGCCCGAACGGCATCGACGGCTACTTCGAGAACGTCGGCGGCTACATCTTCGACGCCGTGCTGCTGCGCACCAACGCGTTCGCGCGCGTGGCGCTGTGCGGAATGATCGCGGGCTACGACGGCCAGCCGCTGCCGCTCGCGAACCCGGCGCTGATCCTCATCAACCGCCTGAAGATCGAGGGCTTCATCGTCAGCGAGCACATGGAAGTGTGGCCCGAGGCGCTGACCGAACTCGGCACGCTGGTGGGCACGGGCAAGCTCAAGCCGCGCGAGTCGGTGGCGCAGGGCATCGAATCCGCCCCTGAAGCCTTCCTGGGTTTGCTCAAGGGCAAGAATTTCGGCAAGCAACTGGTCAAGCTGATCTGATGCACTGAAACGCACGGCAAGGAGGCCGGTCATGGACACGACGCACGAGGTCTTCAACCAGCCCACGCCGCTGGTCGACTACAACCTCTTCGACACCCACCGCTCCCTGCGCGATGCGCTGAAGTTCAACGCGCCCACGCTGCAGACCACGCAGCTGCACGAACTGGGCGCCACCCTCGGTTCGGCCGCCATGCAGACGCATGCGCGGCTGGCCAACATCCACACGCCCGAACTCCACACGCACGACCGCTTCGGCCGTCGCATCGACGAGGTGGAGTTCCATCCGAGCTACCACGCGTTGATGACTGCCGCCGTGGGCGCGGGCCTGCACGGCACGCCGTGGACCGGCACATCCGCCTCGCCGCACGTGCTGCGCGCGGCGGGCTTCATGCTCTTCACCGAGCTGGAGCCGTCCGTCCTGTGCCCGATCTCGATGACCTACGCCGTCACGCCCGCCTTGCGCGGCAACGCGGGCGTACATGCCGACTGGGGCCCGAAGCTCGCCAGCCTCTGGTACGACCCCGCGCTCAAGCCGCTGCACGACAAGCCCGGCGTGACCATGGGCATGGGCATGACCGAGAAGCAGGGCGGCTCCGACGTGCGGGCCAACACCACGCAGGCCGTGCGCGACGGCAGCGACGCCTGGGGCGAGCGCTACGCGATCACCGGCCACAAGTGGTTCTTCTCGGCGCCCATGTGCGATGCCTTCCTCATCCTCGCGCAGGCGCCCGCCGGGCTGTCGTGCTTCTTCCTGCCGCGCGTGTTGCCCGATGGTTCACGCAACGCCATCCACATCCAGCGCCTGAAGGACAAGCTCGGCAACAAGGCCAACGCCAGCTCCGAGGTCGAATTTCACGGTGCCAGCGCCTGGCTGGTGGGCGAGGAGGGCCGCGGCATTCCGCAGATCCTCGAGATGGGCACGATGACGCGGCTCGACTGCTCGCTCGGCACCAGCGGCCTCATGCGCCAGGCGCTGGGCATCGCGCTGAATCACACGGCGCAGCGCCAGGCCTTCGGCAAGCCGCTGGTCGAACAGCCGCTCATGAAGAACGTGCTGGCCGACCTCGCGCTCGAAAGCGAAGCCGCCACCGCCCTGGCGATCCGCCTCGCGCGGGCCTTCGACCGCCAGGCCGACGCGCACGAGAACCTGATGGCGCGCCTGCTCACGCCGGTCGCCAAGTTCTGGATCTGCAAGCGCGGCAGCCACTTCGCGCAGGAGGCCATGGAATGCCTGGGCGGCAACGGCTACGTGGAGGAGGGCGGCGAGGGCATCCTCGCGCGCATCTACCGCGAGATGCCGCTCAACTCCATCTGGGAGGGCGCCGGCAACATCATGGCGCTCGACCTGCTGCGCGGCCTGCGCAAGGGCGACGCCGTGGCCGCGCTGGCGCACGAGCTGGCCCCCGCGCGCGGCCAGCAGGCCGCCCTCGACCGCCTGGCCGACGCCTTGCCCGCACGCATCGAGGCCATGGCCTCCGAGACCGAGGCGCGCCGCCTCGCGCAGGACGTGGCGTTGGCCGTGCAGGCCGCCTTGCTGGTGCAGACCGCGCCCGCCGCCGTGGCCGATGCCTTCTGCGCCTCGCGCCTGGGCGGCGACTGGGGCCAGGCCTTCGGCACGCTGGGCGCGGGCACCGATTTCGATTCGATCATCCAGCGCGCGCAGCCGCGCTGAACCCCGACAAGAACACCTCCACGAAAGACACCATGGCCGACCTCATCCTCCACCACTACATCACCTCGCCGTTCTCGGAGAAGGTGCGCCTGATCCTCGGCGCCAAGAAGCTGCCGTGGAAGTCGGTCTTCATTCCGCCGATCATGCCCAAGCCCGATGTGGAAGTGCTCACCGGCGGCTACCGCAAGACGCCGTTCCTGCAGATCGGCGCCGACATGTACTGCGACAGCGCGCTCATCGCTGACGTGCTGGAGCACCTGCAGCCCGAGCCCACGCTCTACCCCGAGCCCGAGAAGGGCATGTCGCGCATCCTCGCGCAATGGGCCGACACCTCGCTGTTCTGGGCCGCCATGGCCTGGAACCTGCAGCCCAGGGGCGCAGCCGAAGTGTTCGCCAAGGCGCCGCCTGAAGCCATCAAGGCCTTCGGCGAAGACCGCGGCAAGATGAGCGCCGGCAACATGACGCGCCTGCGCCCGGCCGACGCCACCAGTGCCTACAAGTCGTACCTGCGCCGCCTGTCTGACATGCTCGACGACAAGCCCTTCCTGCTCGGCGAAGTGCCCAGCATTGCCGACTTCTCGGCCTACCACCCGCTCTGGTACACGCGCCGCATCGAGGCGGTGAAGGGCATCCTCGATCTGACGCCCGCGGTGCTCGACTGGATGGACCGCATGGCGGCCATCGGCCACGGCACCTCGTCGAAGTTCTCCAGCGACGAGGCCATCGTTGTCGCCAAGGCCGCCACGCCGCACACGCTGCTGACCGACAGCACCTTCCAGGACGACCACGGCATTGCACTGGGCAGTGCCGTCACCATCCGCGCCGAGAGCTTCGGCCTCGAGGAGACGGCGGGCACGCTGGTGGCCGCCACGCGCACCCACTACACGCTGGAGCGCAGCAGCGAGCGCACGGGCACGGTGCATGTGCACTTTCCGCGCATCGGCTATGTGTTGAAGAAAGCCGAGGCCTGATGAGCGAAAGATCCGCGTGCGACGGGCACCTTCGTGACTGCGCCGGCGCGCGTTCCGTATTTCAATAGCGGCTTCCGCTTCATCGTCAGACACATTCAAAGCAAGAAGGACACCGGCAAATGATCCAGGACTTCAAGGGCAAGACCGCCGTACTCACCGGCGCAGGCTCGGGCTTCGGCCTCGAATGCGCGCGCATCGGCGCCGCCCGCGGCATGAACCTCGTGCTGGTCGACGTGCAGCAGGACGCACTCGACAAGGCCAAGGCAGAAATGGAAGCCCTGGGCGTCCAGGTGCTGGCGCGCAAGGTCGACGTGTCCGACGCGGCCCAGATGGAAGCGCTGGCCGCCGCCGTCAAGGAGCGCTTCGGTGCACCGCACTTCGTGTTCAACAACGCTGGCGTGGGCGCCGGCGGCCTGGTGTGGGAAAACACCGTGGCCGACTGGGAATGGGTGTTGGGCGTCGACCTGTGGGGCGTGATCCACGGCGTGCGCCTGTTCACGCCGATGATGCTCGAGGCCGCCGCCAAGGACCCGAGCTACCGCGGCCACATCACCAACACCGCCAGCATGGCCGGCCTGCTCACGCCGCCCAACATGGGCATCTACAACGCGGCCAAGGCCGCCGTCGTGAGCCTGACCGAAACCATGTACCAGGACCTGAACCTGGTCACCGACCAGATCGGCGCCAGCCTGCTGTGCCCGTACTTCGTGCCCACCGGCATCACGAGTAGCGAGCGCAACCGCCCGAACGCACCGAAGGACACCGAGCTCACCAAGAGCCAGCTCATCGGCCAGGCGATGAGCAACAAGGCGGTGAGCAGCGGCAAGATCACGGCCGCCGAGGTGGCGCACAAGGTGTTCGAAGCCATCAGCGACAACCAGTTCTACGTGTTCAGCCACCCCAAGGCGCTGGGCAACGTGAAGAGCCGCATGGAGAACATCGTGTCGATCACCAACCCGGCCGACCCATTCCTCGAACGCCCCGAGATCGGGCAAAAGCTGCGCGAGCAGCTGCGTTCCGCCTGATCCCTTCCTGAGGCGGCCCCTCGCGGGCCGCCTTCAGCCGGCCTGCACCTTCGCCTGCAGGTCGCGCACCAATTGCTCGATGCCCGACAGCGCCTCGGCCATCGAACGCTCCAGCAGGTCGCCCCGGTCTTCCGCATGCTCGACCGCGATGTCGTGCACCTCGCGCAGCCCGACCAGGCCCAGCGCAGCCTTCACGCCCGGCACCAGAAAGTTCAGATGCGCCTGCATGCCGCCGGGCCCGAAGCCGCTGCTGCCGTGCGCGGTGAGCAGCACCGTGCGGCGCGGGCGCTCGGCCAGCAGCGGCACGTAGGGGTCGTCCAGGCCCGGGTCCATGTCGAAGGTCTCGCCGACGCGCACGATGTTGTCGATCCACGCCTTCACGGTGGCCGGGGCGCTGTAGTTGTACATGGGCGTGCCCATGACGATCACGTCGGCGCGGCGCAGCTCGGCAATGAAGGTGTCGCTCTCGGCAAGCACCTCGTGCATCCAGGGTTCGCGCGCTTCGGCGGGCGTGTAGGCGCTGTGGATCCAGTCGCCGGTGACCGCCTGCGGCGGCGCGATGCCGAAGTCACGGTAGATCACCTCGTCCTGCGGGCGGGCCGCCTGCCAGGTGCTGACGAAGTGGTGGCTCAGGCGGCGCGAATGCGAGCCGTGGACGACGGCGCCCGAACGGCCGGAACGGGGGCTGGCATCGATGTGGAGCAGGGTGGTGGTGGTCATGGCGTGGTCCTCGGTTGGATGAAGGGAATTCAGCTGTCTGCTTGACACGGTTCCCAATCTATCGAAGCATCCGTGGCCGGACAAACGACGAATTTTTCTTGCTGCAGAAAATTCAATTCATCTATCAGCACGCCATGCCCCTCCTGCATTCCCTGCCTCCGCTGGCCTCGCTGCGCGCCTTCGAGGCCGCCGCACGCCATTGCAGCGCCAAGCTCGCGGCGAACGAGCTGTCGGTCACGCCCACCGCCATCAGCCACCAGGTGCGCCAGCTCGAGGAGTCGCTGGGCGTGGCGCTGTTCGTGCGCCAGCCGCGCCAGCTCGTGCTGACGCCGCAGGGCCGCGAGCTGCAGGCGGTGCTGAGCGATTCGTTCGCTGCCATGGCCCAGGCCGTGGCGCGCCTGCGTGCGCCGCCCGAGCGCAGCGCCATCACGCTGTCGACCACGCCCGCCGTGGCCGCGCGCTGGCTGTTGCCGCGCGTGGGGGCGCTGCGCGCGGCGCATCCCCGGCTCGACCTGCGCATCCACGCCTCGCACGACGCCGTGCCGCTGGACGGCCTCACGGCCGACGTCGCCATCCGCTACGGCAAGGGCCAGTGGCCGGGCCTGGTGGCTGAGAAGCTGTTCGACACCGTCTTCGCGCCGGCCTGCAGCCCCGCACTCAAGCTGCGCCGCCCGGCCGACCTCGTGAAGCACACGCTGCTGCATTTCGCGGTGCCGAACAGCAAGACCCAACCCGGCACCTGGGCCGCATGGCAGCACGCGGCGCAGGTGCCCGGCCTGGACGTGTCGGCCGGCCCCGTGTTCTCCGACGAGACCCACACCGTCTCAGCCGCGCTGCAGGGGCAGGGCGTGGCGCTGATGGGCCTGGCGCTCATCGCCGACGAACTGCGCGCGGGCAACCTCGTGCAGCCCTTCGGACCGGTGCTGCAGGGCTCGCCGTTCTACCTCGTGTGCCCGCAGGCGCGGCGCGACGATCCGAACGTGGCGGCGGTGTTCGAGTGGGTGAAGGGGCTGTCGCCGCTGGACGCCGGCGGGGTCTGAATCACGGCAGCGACACAATCGCGTTCATCGCCGTTTCGTTCCCCCTTCTCATGCGAACTTCCTCGACTTCTTCCCTCCTGCAGATCCAGAACCTGCACTTCGCCTACCCCGACCAGCCCGCGCTGGCCGACCGCTGGTCCGCCAGCATCGGCGAGGGCGTCACGCTGTTGTACGGCGACACCGGCAGCGGCAAGTCGACCTTGCTGCGCGTGCTCGCGGGGCAGCAGCCCGCATCGGCCGGGCAACTGCGTGCGGCCGGCGTGGCGCTCGACGCCGAACCCGCCGCCTACCGGCGCCAGGTCTTCTTCTGCGAACCGGCGTCGGAAGCCTTCGACCCACTCAGCGTGCAGGCCTGCACGGCCTTGCTGGGCGAGGGCGATGCGGGGTTCGACAAGGCCGAATGGCAGCGCTTGGTCGAGGCCTTCTCTCTGGTGCCGCACCTGGAAAAGCAGATGTTCATGCTGTCGACCGGCTCGCGCCGCAAGGTCGGGCTGGCCGCCGCGCTCGCGTCGGGGCGGCCCGTGGTGCTGCTGGACGACCCGGTCGGTGCGCTCGATGCGCGTTCGATCCACGGCCTGTGGCGGGCCATCGAACGGCGCATGGCGCAGCCGGGGCGGGCGGTGGTTGTGGCGAGCAGCGAGCGCGTCACGGAGGTGCCGCTGGCCGCCTGCATCGAGCTGCCGCTGGGTTGACCAGCGGCGCGGTGTCGCCATCACGTGGTTGTCGTGCGGCTTCCCGCCGAGCATGAACTGCGTGAGCCCCATCGCGACCAAGCCTTGCTTTTCGTAGAACGCGACGGCGCGCGGGTTCTTCGCGTACACCGCGAGCCACAGGCCGTCGCTGCCCGTGCGTGCGTGGGCGGCGTCGCGGGCTTCGCGCAGCAGCATCGACCCGACACCGCTGCGCTGGAAGGGTGACTGCACATAGAGCGTGCGCAGCTCGGTGTCGCAGCCCGACACCAGCGGCTGCGCGGCGCCGAACTGCAGCAGCGCATAGCCCACGAGCTGGTCGCCGACCTGCGCCACGCGCAGCGCAACCTGGGGCGATTCCGACCACGCGGCGAACGCTGCCGGCGTGAAGGTCGAGAGCACGTAGCGCCCGAGCACGTCGTTCACGCCGTCGGTGGCGTAGGTGTCGAGCCAGACCTGGATCGCGAGCGCGGCAAGCGTGTGCGCGTCGGCTGCGGTGGCGGGACGAAGGGTGACGGGTGGACGGTTCATGGTGCGGCGCATTCTGAGGCAACCGCGTCACGCCGTCTGCAAGGCCGACCGGAACCGGCTCGGCGGCGCGCCGGCCGACTTGCGCATCAGCCGCCGCAGCGCCGTGGCGTCTTCGTAGCCGACCTGTGCCGCGACCTGCTCGATGGTCATGCGGCTGCTCTCGATGAGCAGGCGCGCGCGGTTCAGCCGCACGCTCTGCACCAGCGCCAGCGCCCCCAGGCCGGTGGCGGCGCGCACGCGCCGGGCCAACGTGCGCTGCGACATCGCGAACTCTTCGGCCAACGCGGCCACGCTGGGCGGCGTGGGCAGTGCGGCCTCGATGCGCCGCGTGAGGCGCGCGACCAGCTCGTTGCCGTTGGACAGCATCGAGGGCACGACGAAGGGGGCCTGCGCCTGGCGGCCGTCGATCAGCAGCACCTTGCTCACCGCCTCGGCCAGCGCGGGGCCGAAGCGCGTGCGCAGCAGGTGCAGCATGAGGTCCGACTGCGCAAAGGCCGCGCCCGCGGTGCTCACCGGCCCGTCGGCGCAGACCATGCGGTCGGCATCGACGTGGCAGGCCGGTTCGAGGCGGCGCAGCTCGGGCGCCAGCCACCACGAGGTGGTGACGCGGCGCTGCGCCAGCAGGCCGGCTGCCTGCAGCAGGAACACGGCCGAGCACGAGGCCGCGACCGCGCCGCCGCGTGCGGCATGGCGTCGCACCGCATCGATGGCGGCGCGGGCGTGGTCGTCGGTCAGGCGCAGTGCGAGGTCGGCCGGCTTGTCGACGCCGAGGCCGGGCACGATCCAGGTCGAGCCGTCGGTGCGCGCGCGGCGGGGCATGGCGAGGGTGTCGATCTGCAGGCCATTGCTCAGCGGCACGCTGCCGCCATCGGGCGACACCACGCGCCAGGTGGGGCGGGGCATCTGGTGGCGCGGTGCGAGCGTGGCGGCGGCCGCCAGCACGTCGAGCGTGACGGCGGTGCTGGTGGCGAAGCTGCCCGGAAGGACGAGAACGGTGAAATCGTGCATGGCAGAAAACGCCCGATAGGCGTCTGAATGGACACTGGCAGTCTAGTGCGTGCTCGGGTGCAATGGGCATCGTCGCAACACCGAAAGTGCCTTCGTGTCCCACATCCTTGCCCTTGCTCCTCACGGCGCTCACCTACACGCCCGGGAGGCCTTGCCATGACCGACCCGCTCGACGACTTCGCCCGCCGCGAGATCGCGCTCGACGGCGCCACCAAGGCGGTCTACGTGGCCGGCACCGGCCCGGCCGTGATCGTGATGACCGAGATGCCCGGCATCAGCCCGCACGTGGCGCGTTTCGCCCGCTGGGTGCGCTACGCCGGCTTCACGGTCTACATGCCGTCGATGTTCGGGCGCGACGGCGCGGTGCCGGGTGCGGAGGAGGGCAAGGCCGTGTTCCAGCGCGCCTGCGTGAGCGCCGAGTTCCGTGCCTTCGCGGGCAATGCCTCGAGCCCGGTGACGCAGTGGCTGCGCGCGCTGGCGCGGCTGGCGCATGCGGAGTGCGGCGGGCCGGGCGTGGGCGCCATCGGCATGTGCTTCACCGGCAACTTCGCGCTCACCATGATGCTGGAGCCCGCCGTGCTGGCGCCCGTGCTGTCGCAGCCGTCGCTGCCGCTGGACAACCCCGGCGGCATCGAGATCTCGCAGGAAGAGATCGCCCAGGTGCGCCAGCGCCTGGAGCGCGAGGACCTGACCGTGATGGCCTACCGCTTCGAGGGCGACCGCTTCTGCCGGGCCCAGCGTTTCGCGGCGTATGCAGAGGCACTGGGCGACCGCTTCGTGGCCCGCGTGCTGCCCGACAGCGCGGCCAACACGCGCGACCTGCCGTCGTTTTTCTCGCAGGTGGTGGCCAGCCCGCACAGCGTGGTGACGGCGCACCTGATCGACGAGGCCGGCCAGCCGACCATTGCGGCGCGCGACGAGATCCTTTCGTTCTTCGCGCGCCGCCTCGGGGTTGCGGATCAGGCCCGTGCGGAAGAAGCGGCGCCGTCGGCCGGCAGCTGACCGGTCTTCTGTGTCCGGCGGTCGAGCGCGCGGCTCCACAGCGCGATCGCCAGGCCCACGAGCGTGAGCAGTGCGGCCACCCAGCCCAGCGCACGCAGCCCCGGGCCGTGGTCGATGGTCACGCCACCGACCCAGGCACCCAGCGCGTTGCCGAGGTTGAAGGCCGCGATGTTCAGGCTCGAGGCGAGGTTCTGGCCCGCGCCCGAGGCCTTTTCCAACACGCGCAGCTGCATCGGCGCCACGGTGGCGAACGAGGCCACGCCGAGCAGGCCGACGAACACCACGGCGGTGAATGGCGTGCCGATGGTGAACTGCATCGCGCCGAGCACCACGGCCAGCGCCACCAGCGTACCGAGCACGGCGGCCATCGGTGCGCGGTCGGCCAGCTTGCCGCCCAGGATGTTGCCGACGGCCAGGCCGCCGCCGAACACCAGCAGGACCGGCGACACGGCCGATTCCGAAAGCCCGGTGATCTGCGTCAGCAGTGGCTGGATGTAGGTGTAGACCACGAACACGCCGGCAAAACCGAGCACCGTCATCGCCAGGCCCAGCAGCACCTGCGGGCGGGCGAGCACGGCGATCTCTTCGCGCAGCGGGGCCGGCTTGGCCTCGCCCTTCATGCGGGGCACGAAGGCCGCGAGCACCACGAAGGCCAGCACGCCGATCAGGGTCACCGCCCAGAAGGTCGAGCGCCAACCCAGCTGCAGGCCCAGCCAAGCGCCGGCCGGCACGCCCAGCAGCGTGGCGGCGGTGAGGCCGGTGAACATGATCGCGATGGCCGAGGCGCGGCGCTCGGGCGCCACGAGGCCGGTGGCCACCACCGAGCCGACGCCGAAGAAGGTGCCGTGCGCCAGCGAGGTGATGACGCGCGCGGCCATCAGCATCTCGTAGTTGGGCGCGAGCGCACAGGCGAGGTTGCCGAGCGTGAAGATCGCCATCAGCGCGAGCAGCACGGTCTTGCGCGGCAGCTTGCGGGTCGCAATGGTGAGCACGGGCGCGCCGACCGCGACGCCGAGCGCGTAGCCCGAGATCAGCAGGCCGGCGGCCGTGATGGAGACGTGAAGGTCCGTCGACACCTGCATGAGCAGGCCCATGATGACGAATTCGGTGGTGCCTATTCCGAAGGCACCGGCGGTGAGGGCAAGGAGAGCGATGGGCATGATGCCTGTACTGTGCGGACGATCGGCCCCGATGACTAGAATGCCGCCAGTACATGCACTTGTGAATTCAAGTCACAGCAAAGGAAGGCCATGCCGCGCATCGACGTCAACCGCTCCGGTGAAATGGAGGCCTTCGTGCAGGTGGTGGAGGCGGGCGGTTTCTCGGCGGCGGCGCGGCTGCTGGACATGACGCCCTCGGCCGTCAGTAAGCTGGTGGCGCGGCTCGAGCTGCGCCTGGGCATCCAGCTGGTGCACCGCTCCACGCGCAAGCTGCAGCTCACGCCCGAGGGGCTGCATTTCTACGAGCGCAGCACGCGCGTGCTGGCCGACATGGACGAGGCCGAGCGTTGCGCCGCGGCCGGTGCGGCGCCGCGCGGGCGGGTGAGCATCAACGCCAGCGTGTCCTTCGGTCACCACAAGCTGGTGCCGCTGGTGCCGCGCCTGCTCGAGATGCATCCGCAGATCACGCTCGACATTGCGCTGACCGACCGCATCGTCGATCTGATGGACGAGCGCGCCGACATCGCGATCCGTTGGGGCCAGTTGCCGTCGTCCGACCTGGTGGCGCGGCGCCTGGGCGAAACGAGCCAGGCCATCGTGGCCGCGCCGGACTACCTGGCGAAATACGGCACGCCGCGCACGCCGCAGGAGCTGGAGGCGCACAACCGGCTGGGCTGGAGTTACCGGCGCAACACGCCCGACTGGCCGTTGCGTGTCGATGGGCGCATGGTGATGTTGCCAGTGGCGGGGCCGGTGCGCGCGGGCGACGGCGAGACGCTGCGGCAGCTGGCGATCGCGGGGGCGGGTGTGGCGCGCTTGTCGCTGTATCACATCCAGCACGACATCGAGGCCGGCCGGCTGGTGCCGCTGCTCGAGGAGTTCAACCCGGGCGAGATCGAGCCGATCCACGCGGTGTACATCGGCAAGGCCGGCACGCTGCCCGCGCGGGTGCGGGCGGTGCTCGACTTCCTGGTGGCGTGCTCGGGCGTGGGCGGCGGGCGTTACACGCTCAAGCGCACGGCGCCGATGCCGGGGAATTCGGCCGTCACCTGATCGCCGCGGCGGCAGGGCAGCACGCCGACCCACGAGCCGGTGGTGACGACCGTGCCGGCGGGCACGGTCTGGCCGTGGCGCGTGAGGTGGCGCAGCCAGATCGGCAGCAGCCAGGCCGGGTCGGCCAGCGGATGCGTACCTTCGCGCACCACTGTTTCGGCGTCGCCGATCTTCGTTTCGCAGCGCTGCGAGGCCCAGTCGACGGCGGCGTACGGTTGCCAGTCGCCGAGCACGAGTGCGCCGTGTACCTGCGAATCGGCCAGGCGCAGCAGGGCGGGTGTGGCGGCCAGGTCTTGCCAACGCGCATCGACGATTTCGACGGAGACGGCCATGGCGTCGATGAGGGCTGCCGAGTTGTCGTGGTCGAGCGCGGCGGCTTGGGCGGGGGTGACGTCCTGGCCGAGTCTCAATGCAATTTCTGCCTCGATGCCGGGGGTGTGGAATGTGAGGTCGCTGAAGTTGGCGGGGCTTTGGCGCACGCCGAGCGGGGGCAGCGGGGCGTGCGTGAGCGTGGCGCTGCGGGAGCCGCCGCCGGACTTCCAAGTCTTCGGAACACCGTTGAACCAGCCGAGGGCTGCGGCTACGGCGTCTTGCACTTCATACGCTTGTGGTGCGTCTGGCAGGGCGTCGGTCCACGGGGTGGCGTCGAGCGTGCGGTTGGCTTGGCGTGCGGCGATGAGGGCTTCGGTGAGGGCTTTTTGGTCGGGCGTCATTTTTGGATCTTCTCAGTTTCTTTGGGGTTCGTTTGTTCAGGGCGCGTGCCCAGGCCACCGGGTACTTCCCTCCGCGAATGTCCCCCGGCCTGCGGCCTCCTCCTTGATTTCGCTGCGGGAAGCACCCAGTGTCCTGGGCACATGGACGCGCTGCTGGTGCGCGGCCGATCAACAACTGCTCTGAACTCGCTCACGCCGATGGGGTGCCTTGCGCAGCGAAATCAAGGAGGAGGGGCGCAGCCCCGGGGGACATTCGCGGAGCAAGGTGCCCCGTCGGCGTGAGCGTCGCCCTGAACAAAAGCCTCAAGTCTCGACCTGCACCTTGCCGTCTTTGACGACTTTCGCCCACTTGGCGATCTCGGTGCTAATGAACTGCTTGAACTTGTCCTGCGAACCGCCGCCGTCTTCCGCGCCGTAGGTGTCGAGCCGCTCCTGCACATCGGGCATCGCGAGCACGGTGTTGACGTCGCGGTTCACTTTCTGCGCGATGGCCGGGGGCAGCTTGCCGGGGCCGGCCAGGCCGTACCAGGTGGTGGCCTCGAAGCCCGCGAAGCCTTGCTCCTGCATCGTCGGCACGTTCGGATGGCCCTTGGCGCGCTTGGTGCGCGTCTGCGCCACGGCGAGCACGCGGCCGTTCTTCACGTGCGGGGTGGCGGCGGTCATGGTCTCGAAGCTGTACTGGATCTGCCCGCCCATCAGGTCGGCCAGCAGCGGGCCGCTGCCCTTATAGGGCACGTGCAGCGCATCGACGCCGCCCTGCAGCTTGAACATCTCCAGCGCCAGGTGCTGGGCCGAGCCCGCGCCGGCGGAGCCGAAGCTCACGGTGCCGGGCGCGGCCTTGCAGGCGGCGACGATGTCTTTCACGCTGAGGGCCTTCTGGCCCGGGTTGGCGATGAGCAGGTTGGGCGTGACGCCCACGAGCACGATCGGCACGAAGTCGCGCTCCACGTGGTAGCGCAGCTTGGGCTGCAGGCTGGGCGCGAGCGCGTGGCTGTTGATGTGGGCCATGAGCAGGGTGGTGCCGTCGCTGGGCTGCTGCGCCACGTAGTCGGCCGCGAGCACGCCGGCGACGCCGGCCTTGTTCTCGACGATGACCTGCTGGCCCCACATCGTCGTGAGTTTCTGCGCGACCACGCGCGCGAGCGCGTCGGTGCCGCCGCCGGGTGGAAAGCCCACCACGATGCGCACGGGGCCCGTGGGCCACTCCTGCGCGAACAGCCGGGGCACGCCCAGCGTGGCGGCCGCGCCGGCGGCGGCCTGGATCAGGGAACGTCTTTGCATCTTCTTTGTCTCCGTCGGTTGGGGAATCCGATGCGTGCCGGGAGCCGCTTGCGCGGGCCCGGCAGGGTGGTGGTGGGCCGCCGCATCGTTCGAGCGATGCGCTGCGGCCGGTGTGGGTTGGCGTGCGCCGGGTTCAGGCTGCTTTTTGCAGGCCGACCGGTGCAGCCTGGTGGCTCGCGAAATAGTCCATCGCCGCCTGCACGCCGCTGCCCGCGAGCTTGATGCCGCTGAGCTTCATGCCCATCTCGACACCCGCGACCATGGCCACGAGCGTCAGGTCGTTGCTGTCGCCCAGGTGGCCCATGCGGAACATGCGGCCCTTGAGCTTGCCCAGGCCGGTGCCCAACGACAGGTCGAAGCGCTGGTGGATCAGGCGGCGCACCGCGTCGGCATCGACGCCCTCGGGTGTGATCACGCCGGTGAGCACGGGCGAGTACACGGACGGGTCGGCGCACTGGATCGGCAGGCCCCAGGTGTTGACCGCGGCGCGCACGCCGGCGGCCCAGCGCTGGTGGCGCGCGAACACGTTGTCCAGGCCTTCGCCGAGGATCATGTCGAGCGATTCCGAGAGGCCGTACAGCAGGTTGGTGTTGGGCGTGTAGGGCCAGTAGCCGTCCTTGTTCATCTCGACGATCTCGTCCCAGGCCCAGAAGGCCTTGGGCAGCTTCGCGTGCTTCGAGACTTCGAGTGCACGGGGCGACAGCGCGTTGAAGCTGATGCCGGGCGGCAGCATCAGGCCCTTCTGCGAGCCGCTCACGCAGACGTCGACACCCCATTCGTCATGGCGGTAGTCGGCGCTGGCCAGACCCGAGATGCTGTCGACCATGAGCAGGGCGGGGTGGCCCGCCGCGTCGATGGCCTTGCGCACCGAGGCGATGTCGGAGGTGACGCCGGTGGAGGTCTCGTTGTGCACCACGCACACAGCCTTGATCTTCTTCTCGGTGTCCTTGCGCAGGCGCGCCTCGATGAGCTCGGCCTGCACGCCGCGGCGCCAGCTGGGCGCATTCGGCAGGTGGGCGTCGGTGCCGGTGTAGGCCAGGAACTCGGTCGACAGGCCCAGGCGCGTGGCCATCTTCTGCCACAGCGACGCGAAGTGGCCGGTCTCGTACATGAGCACGTGGTCGCCGGGGCTGAGCGTGTTGGCGAGTGCGGCCTCCCAGGCGCCGGTGCCGGAGGCGGGGTAGATCGCGACCGGGTGCTTCGTCTTGAAGATCTCCTTGATGCCGCCGAGCACCTTCAGTCCCAGCGTGCCGAACTCAGGCCCGCGGTGGTCGATGGTGGGCAGGCTCATGGCCCGCAGGATGCGGTCGGGGACCGGGCTGGGGCCGGGAATCTGGAGGAAGTGACGGCCGGTGGGGTGGATGTCGAGTTGCAGCATGGGCTCTCCTTGTGCGCTCAGTTTTGCATTCAAAATGCATTTATGTATGCTGGTTTACACCTATCAACCTAGGTTGTATCGGCTATTTTTTGCATTCAAAATTCAGACAAGGGAACCCCATATGACCGCTGAAATCATCGAAATCTCCAGGCTGGCCTTGCATGACCAGGTGGTGGCGCGCCTGCGCACCATGCTGGTGGAGGGGCGCATCGCGCCCGGCGCCAAGCTCAACGAACGCGAGCTGTGCCTGCAGCTGAACGTGTCGCGCACGCCGCTGCGCGAGGCCATCAAGTTGCTGGCGGCCGAGGGGCTGGTCGATCTGCTGCCCAACCGCGGCGCGGTGGCGGTGAAGCTCACCGAGGCCGACGTGCTCAACACCTTCGAGGTGCTGGCGATGCTCGAGGGCATGTCGGGCGAGCTGGCTGCCAAGCGCATCACCGACGAAGAACTGGCCGAGGTGCGCGCGCAGCACTACGAAATGATGGCCTGCTTCGCGCGGCGCGACCTGTCGGGCTACTACCGCCTGAACGCGCGCATCCACACCGCCATCAACGACGCGGCGGCGAACCCGGTGCTGTCGAACACCTACCGCTCGATCAACGCCCGCGTGCAGTCGCTGCGCTTTCGCACCAACCAGGACGAGACCAAGTGGAAGCACGCGGTCGAGGAGCACGAGCAGATGGTGCAGGCGCTGGCCGCGCGCGACGCGCAGGCCATGCGCAAGGTGCTCACGGCGCACGTGCTGCGCAAGCGCGACACCGTGCTGGAGCTGCTGCGCGCCGGGCAGATCTACCCCACTGCCAAGAGCAAGACCACGAGCAACAACGCGAGCTAAGCACCCACATGCGCATCGACCCCGCCAGCCACATGCAGCCAGCCGGAACCGTTCTTCCGCCCAACGACACCTGTGAACTGCTGGCGCGCCGGCTGCGCACCGACACGCAGGGCGAGGTGCTGTTCGACGACGGTTCGCGCGGGCGCTATGCCACCGACGCGTCGATCTACCAGATCACGCCGGTCGGCGCCTTCGTGCCCACGAACGAGCGCGACATCGCCACCGCCATCGACATCGCGCGCGACCTGAAGGTGCCGGTGTTGGCGCGCGGCGGCGGCACCAGCCAGTGCGGCCAGACCACGGGCGCGGCGCTGGTCATCGACAACAGCAAGCACTTTCGCAAGGTGCTCGATGTGAACGTGGAAGAGGGCACCGCGACGGTCGAGCCCGGCCTGGTGCTCGATCACCTGAACGCGCAGCTGAAGCCGCACGGGCTCTGGTACCCGGTCGACGTGTCGACCAGCGCGCAGGCCACGCTGGGCGGCATGGCGGGCAACAACTCCTGCGGTTCGCGCTCCATCGCCTACGGGAACATGGTGCACAACGTGCTGGGCGCGAGCGCGTGGCTGTCGAGCGGCGAGCTGGTCGAGTTCGGTCCCGTGGGCGCGCTAGGTGCGCGCGCGGCGGGCATTGCGCAGTTCGTGCATGGGCTGGCGCAAGAGCACCGCGACGCCATGGCGCAGCACTGGCCCAAGGTGATGCGCCGCGTGGCGGGCTACAACCTCGACATCTTCGACAACCAGAGCGAGAAACCGTACACGGCCGACGGCAGCGTGAACCTCGCGCACCTGCTGATCGGCGCCGAAGGCACGCTGGCCTACACGCGCAGCCTGAAGCTCAAGCTGGCGCCGCTGCCGCGCGCCAAGGTGCTGGGCATCGTGAACTTCCCGACCTTCCATGCGGCCATGGACGCGGCGCAGCACATCGTGAAGCTCGGGCCGACGGCGGTGGAGTTGGTCGACCGCACGATGATCGAGCTGAGCCTGGCCAACCCCGCGTTCAAGCCGACCGTGGAAACAGCGCTGATCGGCAAGCCCGCTGCGATCCTGCTGGTCGAGTTCTCGGGCGCCGACAAGGCTGCGTTGCTGCCTCAACTGAAGCGGCTGGTCGAGCTGATGGGCGACCTCGGCCTGCCCGGCAGCGTGGTCGAGATGGCCGACGACGCGCGCCAGAAGAACCTGTGGGAAGTGCGCAAGGCCGGCCTCAACATCATGATGAGCCTCAAGGGCGACGGCAAGCCCGTGAGCTTCATCGAAGACTGCGCCGTGCCGCTTGAGCACCTGGCCGAATACACCGACGCGCTGACCGAGGTGTTCGCCAAATACGGCAGCCGCGGCACCTGGTACGCGCATGCCTCGGTCGGCACGCTGCATGTGCGGCCCATTCTCGACATGCGCGCCGACGGTGCGGCCAAGATGCGCGCCATCGCGGAAGAGGCCAGCGCGCTGGTGCGCAAGTACAAGGGCGCCTTCAGCGGCGAGCACGGCGACGGCCTGTGCCGCGGCGAATGGATCGAATGGCAGTTCGGTCCGGCGATCAACGAGGCTTTTCGCGCGATCAAGCAGCAGCTCGATCCGATCGGCCTGTTCAACCCCGGCAAGATCATCGACCCGCCGCGCATGGACGACGGCGCGCTGTTCCGCTTCGCGCCGCCCACGGCGCCCAGGCCGTACCGCCGCATCGAACTGAAGCCCGTGCTCGACTGGTCGGGTTGGAACGTCAACGCCGACCCTGTGACCGAGGTGACCACCGCGCCCGGCACGGGCGGCGACAGCACCGGCGGCCTCGCCAAGGCCGTGGAGATGTGCAACAACAACGGCCACTGCCGCAAGTTCGACGCCGGCACCATGTGCCCCAGCTACCGCGTGACGCGCGACGAGCAGCACCTGACGCGCGGGCGCGCCAACACGCTGCGCCTGGCGCTGTCGGGCCAGCTCGGCGCCGACGCCTTCACCAGCGAGGCCATGCACGAGACCATGGACCTGTGCGTGGGCTGCAAGGGCTGCAAGCGCGACTGCCCGACCGGCGTCGACATGGCGAAGATGAAGGTCGAGTTTCTCGATCACTACAAGAAGCGCCATGGCCACACGCTGAAAGACAAGCTGGTCGCCTACATGCCCGACTACGCGCACCGCGCCAGCCGCATGCCCTGGCTGCTGAACCTGCGCAACCGCGTGCCGGGGGCGGCATGGCTGGGCGAGAAGATGCTGGGCTTTTCGGCGAAGCGCTCATTGCCTGAATGGCGCACCGACACCTTCTGGCGCGGCAAGGCCACGGCGGCGGCAGGCCTGTTTTCCGATCAGCCCTCGGTGCTGGCTGCGGCAGCGCGTGGCGAGAAGGTCGCCGTGCTGTTTGTCGACACCTTCAACGGCACCTTCGAAAGCGAGAACGTCTTTGCGGCCGCGCGCGTGCTGCACGCTGCAGGCTATGCGCTGCACACGGTGGAGAAGGGCGGCGGGCACCACTGCTGCGGCCGGACCTTCCTGGCCAGCGGCATGGTGGACGAGGCCAAGGTGCGCGCGGGGGCACTGATCGACGCGCTGCTGCCGCTGGCGCAGGCCGGTGTTCCCATCGTCGGGCTCGAGCCCTCGTGCCTGCTCACGCTGCGCGACGAGACGCTGGTGATGGGCTTCGGCGACAAGGCGCAGGCCGTCGCGAAGCAGGCGCTGCTGTTCGAGGAGTTCATCGCCCGCGAACGCAAGGCCGGCCGCTTCGAACTCGCACTGAAGCCGGCCACCGCGCCGATCCTGCTGCACGGCCACTGCCACCAGAAGGCCTTCGGCGCGGTGAGCCCGATCATGGACGTGCTGAAGCTCATTCCCGGCGCCGAGCCCGAACTCATCGAGAGTTCATGCTGCGGCATGGCCGGCAGCTTTGGCTACGAGGCCAGCCACTTCGAGGTGTCGATGCAGATGGCCGAGGCGAGCCTGCTGCCCGCGATTCGCGCCAGGCCCGATGCGGTCGTGGTGGCGGACGGCACGAGCTGCAGGCACCAGATCGGCGACGGCGCGCAGCGCGAGGCGGTGCATGTGGCGGTGCTGTTGGCGCGGCACATGATGCTCTGAGGCGGCTGCGGTTTTCTCTTTCGGAAATCAGAAGGGCGGAGAGACCACTTGGCGCCAGCTGCGGCGCCAGGTGCGGGACACCCCGCAGCCGTCGCCGATCTTCTCGGTTTCGCCGGTTCCGGTCAGGAAGCCCGTTTCATTGGTGCAATTGACTTCGGGCTTGCCGTCGGGGCGGCCTTCGTTGGGCTGGCCGACCATGTTGCGCGAGGTCACGTTGCCGCGCGTGAAGCCGCCGGCAGGGTTCGAGACGATCGAATAGAAATCGAAGCTGCCGTTGCCATCGACGTCGAACGAATATTTGTTCTTGCCCGTCAGCGCGTCCAGCACGTAGGTGTTGTTCGGCAGGCTGCCGGTGGCCGTGCAGGACTCGATGCCCAGGTTCTTGTCCTCGGGCAGGAAGGACGTGACGATCA
Source organism: Variovorax boronicumulans NBRC 103145 (assembly GCF_001591345.1). Classification (GTDB taxonomy): domain Bacteria; phylum Pseudomonadota; class Gammaproteobacteria; order Burkholderiales; family Burkholderiaceae_C; genus Variovorax; species Variovorax boronicumulans. The sequence goes on from NZ_BCUS01000010.1 coordinate 81,868, forward strand.
CGCTGCTGCCCAGGTTGCTCAGGTCGCCGACCACGCGCTCGCCGTTCTCCATGGCGCCGGGGTAGGGGATCACGCCGAGGTTCAGCAGCCATCCCTTCTTGGCTTTCCAGTCCACGGCGTTGCTGCTGACCTGGTAGAAGCTCTTGTCGCGCTCGTTGAGCAGGCCGACCTTTGCCGAGGCCTTGTCGATGGTTTGCTCCACGAGGTCGGCGAGTTCGACCTTGCGTGCGTCGGCCTTGGCGTCGCCGCCGATGGGCGTCGGGTCCCAGATGCCGTAGATGGCCTGTTTCCGGGCGGGCGTTGCGAGGTCTTCCTCGTCAAGCAGGATGCCTGTGCCGACGACCACGATGGCGCCGCACTGCGTGGAGGCACTGTACGTGCAGGTGCTTCCGTCGCCGGGGTGGACCTGCCACGCCGGTGCGGCGTAGATCGGCTGCGTCTTGCCGCCCGGCGTGGTGAACAGCAGCTGGCCCTTGGCGGAAGGCCCGAGCTTTGCGCTGCGCAGGTCGAAACGCCACAGGTTGCCGTTCGCGTCGCCGGCGTAGGCGGCGACGATGCGGCGGGTGGTGTCCCGCACGGCGACCACGCCGCCCAGGCCGCGGTTGCCGCCGGTGGTGGCGTTGCCATATTCCGTGGGGAGCCCGATGAATTTCTTGAGCTTGCCGGTGAGCGCCTCCACCATGTACAGCCCGACCTGTTTGCCGGCTTCGGGGTAGTGACCGCTGCCTGTGAGCATGACCCAGGTGCCGTCGTCCAGCTGGCCTGCGACCGGGTTGTTGGTCACGTGGGCCAGGTCGGCGTAGTCCTTGTGCTTGTTGTTCACCTCCCAGAGAAAGTGGTTCTGGGTCGGCGTGCGGCCGGTGGCACCCAAAGGCGATTCCAGGCCGTACATGAACGGGCCCGCGCGCCCGCCGGTGCCCAGCACCACCTGGCGCCATGTGTTCTTTCCACCTGCCGGCGCCACGCCGTTCTTGTCGTACACGTCCTGCTCGACCAGCGGGCCGTCGAGCGTGTAGCGGAAGCGGAAGTTCGGATTGGCCAGGACGACCTGCGACGCCATGGCGCCCTTGGGCATGAAGGCGGCCAGCTCGATGCCCCCTGCGTCGTTCCTGGCGGCGTTCAGCACGTGGACCTTGCCGTTGTTGGTGGCGGCAAAGATAGTGGGAGGGGCTAAGCTCTTGAGCGCCTTGTAGTCGGCATAGGGGGTGCCCCTGCCGTCCACCGCGCTCAAGGGACCATAGCCCATGTCGAAACGCCCGCCCACGAACACCGGCGGCGAGTTGACCGAGGCGCCGATGGGCTGCTTGCGCAACCGGTAGACCGTGCCGTCGGCGTCCTTCTGCGGGTCGCTGCCCAGCAGGTAGCGGACAAAGCTCTCGTCTGCGGCCTGTTGCTTGTCCGCATTGAGCAGGGCTTGGAAATCGGCCGGCAGTTTGTCCAGTCGCGTGTCGTTGGTCAGCACCGTGCGCAGGGCCGATGCGGGGGCGTTGGGGTCGTAGTTCGACAAGGCGAAGATCGACCGCTTGTTCGCGGAGGGCATCCTGACATTGGCGGACCAGGCCGGGATCGGCTTGCCGGCCTTGTCGACCGCGTTGTAGTCGCCGTCGGCATTCAGTTCGAAAGCCTTGATGTCGCCGCTGTTGTCCGCGGTCTGGTACTCGGTCGTGTACTTGTACTGACCTTGCAGCGTCTGGAACTCGTTGCTGTTGCCCGACACGGCCACGCCCGCGTCGTTGCCGGACCCGACCATGCTGCTCAGGGCGTTGTCGAGTGCCCGGCGCACGTCGTCGCCCGAGTAGACGCTGTAGGAACGGCCGCCGCCGGTGAAGCCGGCGTGGATGAAATCGTCCACGCGTTGTGCATCGCTCGTCTTGTTGCCGTCGTTCAGGTCGCCGGTGGGCCAGTTGGGTTTCTTCGCCGCGTTGCCGGCGAGCCAATCGTTGTTGTAGCTCTCGATCTGCGCCCAGGTCAGCCCCCCGTCCTGCCCGCGTCACCCGAGGGCGTAAGGCCCCAGCCGATGGTGAAGGTGGTCATGTTCTGCCAGAACGTGGGGTTGTGCTGGCCGCCCATGGGGGGAACGTCGTTGGGGAGCATCTTGGAGAAATCCGTATGCCAGAAGTAGCGGGCCGTGAGGTCGGCAAACCCGTTGCTGCTGGTGCCGCCGTCGCCGTAGGGGATGTACGTGTTTCTGGCGTTCAGCTTCTTGATCGCATCCGTGCTGTCGTAGCCGGGCGCACCCTTTGGGTCATAGCTGAATGCAGTGGCACTTGCAGACGGTTTGCCGTCGAAGTTGATGCTTGCGCTGCTGGCGGTGTAGCGTGTGTCGATGCCTTGCGCGGTCTTCGCGTTCCAGGCGCCGTCGGACAGCACGATGCTGTAGGCGCGCCGGCAACTCAGCTCGCCGCTCTTCGGGTCATTGGGGTCGTTCTTCCAGGGGCTGTTCAGGGGGGAGGAGGTGATGGACTTCGTTGCGGTGCCGGCGTAGTAGCTGGCTGCGAGCACCAGGGCGTTGTGGCTGGGTGTTCCACCCTTGGGGTTGATGCCGTAGATCCAGTCGTAGAAGCTGGTCTTCCACTTCTTTCCGTTCGCGGCCGCTTCGTCCCTGAAGTAGTTGACGCCACTCACGATGCCTAGCGCATCGTCTCCGTTGTTGTTGTACTGGACGTAGCCCACCCGGAACTTGTTGTCATAGCTTTGCATCGCCAGGCCCAGGGCCGTGCTGACCGCCAGCGTGCGGGAGCGGTACCACTCATACCAGTTCGCGATGTTCTTGCGTTCCTGCTCCGTGGTGCACCGGGTGGCGTTCGGCCCGCAGTCGGTTCGCCTGTGTCCGCCGGGCAGTTCGACGGTGTCCGTGGTGGATGGCGCGCTGATGGTGGTCACGGACCTGTTGGTGGCCATGGCGCAATTGGCGTCCTTGCATTGCACGTAGGTGAACTTCCTGGAACCCGCCGTGGTTCCGGATTGGTGATTCGGACTCGTGTCGTTCGACGACTGGTTGTCCACGAAGAAGGTGGGGTTCGTCTTCGGCGTGCCCTTCGAGTCCACCCTGGCTGCATAGGTGATGGACGGGTTGTAGTACTGCGTATTGATGTTGCTCGATCGCATGGCATACCAGCCGAACTTGTCTTCGCAGTTGTTGCCGCCATCTCGGCCACCATCCCTGCCGCCGTCCCTTCCGCCTTCGCTGCTGCCATCCTTGCAGTTGTCCCTGACCGGATAGCCTTCCTGCGATTCCTCGTCCATCGACCCGGAGTTGTCCAGCACGAACATCAGGTTGGGCTTGGCGCCCGGCACGGCGTTGTAGAGGGGGGCCTGGCTTGGTGTCGTGACAGCGAGTGTGCCGTCCATGGGCAGCAGCAGCGTGGCGGCCAAGGCGGCGAATGCCCGCCGCACGCGCGTGGCATGGGTGGGGGCGGAACAAGAAAGCGAGCGCGCGGTGGTCATGCGGTTGTTCCTGCGGTTGAAAGTGGGGGCCTGATGGGACGTGCGAGATTCATCTCCAGCACTCCTTCGTCAGCAGCCCTGTGACCTCGTCATCCATGTCCTTCACACCCAGGCCGCTCAAGGTCAGCGTGCCGCACCGGTCGCCGGTCATGCTGCCGGTGCGGGTGGCCTTGAGGATGTAGCTGGGTGGGGTGTCGCGGGCGAAGACGGCGATGGTGTAGTTGGCGGTGCCGGATTTCGGCGACTGCTGCAAAGCCTTGGGCAACAGGCTCTCCGCGCCTTTCTTCTGCTCGGTCTCCTCGCCGGCATCGCCCGCAACAGCGGTGTAGCGGTCGTTCGCCGAGTAGTAGCGCTGCATGAACTGCGCGGCCTCCATCAGGATGCCCTGGGCTTCGGCGCGCTTGGAGCGGCGCACGTGCTCCTGGTAGTTCGGCAGCGCGATGGCGGCCAGGATGGCGACGATCGCGACGACGACCATGACTTCGATCAGCGTGAAGCCGCGGCGGGAGCGCGAAGAAGCAGAAGGCAGGTGTGTCATGGCGATGAAGGTCATGGAGTCATTTGTCGCGCGTCAGCACGGACTGCAGCCACGCTTCGGCGCCTTGGGTGGCGATGCCGGTCGACTTCTCGAACCTGGCGTTGTTGGCAAAGCCCCGGGCGGTGATCAGGTAGCCGGTCAGACTGGGCGTCGAAGTGGTGGCGATCTTCTGGATGAGGCAGCGCGGTTCGATCTCCAGGGGCGTCGCGTCGACCGTGGTGCCGGTGGGCTTCTTGTTGACGTAGGCCTTCGGAACGACGATCGCGCTGTTGCCCACCCAGCTGGCCTTCTTGCGCCATGCCGCGGTTTCGTCGAACTCCGAGCCGATGGGGGTCGTGATGATCCGGGCGCGCATGCCGACGGAGGCGTACTCGGTGTAGTCCTTGTCGTCGCCGTCGAAGATGGCCACCTGTTCGCAAAAGCGCAGCGCGGTCTCCGCGGCCTCGCGGGCCACTTCGGCTGATCGGATGCCGTTCACGCTGCGCTCGCTCTGCGTGGCATTGCGGATTGCGAAGGTGCCGACCAGCGACAGGATCACGACCAGGACCAGCGTGACGATCAGCACGGCGCCGCATTCGTACGCACGGCCGGCGATGCGGCGCGGAAGAGGGGATGGCTTCGTGTTCATGGGGTGATCAAGCGGTTGCGCAGCAGCACCGTGGTGGTGAAGGTCCTGCGCAGGTAGCCGTCGGTGCCGGTGCGGTCGGTGTTGTCGCATCGCTTGTAGGCAAGGCCACCGTCGGGCACGTCGCGCACCGGCCGGTCGCTGCGCATCTGCAGGCACACGCGCACGCTCAGCACGCGGCTCCAACGGTCTTCGGCGAGATCGGCAAGAACGCCGCTGCTGGCCAGGGCATCGACACCCGCGGCATCCAGGTACTTGACGATCTGGTGTCGCAGCGGGTCGTAGGTGGCCGCCAGCTCGATGCTGGGACGGCTGGCCACGCCATAGAGAATGCGCATGCTCTCGACGTTGGCCAGCAACGGCTGCGAGGGGCCGATGGCGTTGACGGCATCGCGCTTTTCCATGCCGCGGCAGGACAGCATCGGCGCCGTGCTCGCGTCGGTCACCAGATAGCGGTTGTCGGCCAGTGTGTAGTTGGCGGGTGGGGGCGCGCCGGGTGCCGGCGTGGGCAGCGGGTTCACCTGTGTAGGCGTGAGCGCGTTGATGCCGTTGCCCAGGCAGTTCGTCGCCAGCTTGGCGTCGGTGCCCGTGGGCATGGTGTTGTCGGTGGTGGCTTCGTAGCGGATGGCGATGGCGTCGCTGCCCTTGCCTGTGCACGACAGCTTGTCGAAGGCGGCTGCGGCGTCGGTGAATCCACCGGTGCATCCGCGCACGGCGGGGCCGGCGTAGTTGCCCATCACTGTGGCGCCGTTGCTCGGGATGAGCTGCTGCGAATAGCCGGCCTGCTTGAGCTGCTGCTGGATCAGGTTGAGCGCGAGGATGCCGTCCTCGTTCAACTGCGTCTCGGCCTGCGACAACTGGCTGCTGCGGCTGGAGGTCGAGAAGGTGGACAGGGCGGCGGCCAGGATCACCAGCCCGATCGTCAGCGAGATCATCAGCTCGATCAGCGTGAAGCCGCGGGCCGCGTTGCGCGTGCGTGGGAGTGCAGTGAAGACGGTGCTCACAGCGTGATCCGGAAGTACATGCAGTTCACCTCTGCCGGGGCCGCGATGTTGGCGCCGGCGATGGGGCAGGCCTGGCGCAGCGCGAAGCCCGTGTCCTCCGCGATGGCACGCCAGATCAGCCAGATGTTCAGCACGCGCGTGGCCGGCAGGCCGTTCACGCCGGAGGCCGCGTCGGCCAGTTCCGTCGTGACGTAGGCCGTGCCGCCGGGCAGCCGGTTCCCGACATTCGTGAGCCATTGCGCGAGGTCGTAGGCGGCAATGGCCGCGCCGCAGGTGTTGACCGGCCTGTCGGGAACGGAGGTGTCGACCTCGCACGCGGCGGGCGGCGGCGTGGGGTCCGTGGAGGCAGCCTCGCGCGTGCTGGCGTTGTAGGCCTTGGCGTGGGTGTAGCCGGCAAAGCCCGCGAGGTTCGCGCGGGCACGTTCCGCGTAGTCGTTCACCAGGCTCAGGCCGGTGGCGCGCATGCGCGAGAACTGGTTGTACTTGAGGGCTGCCGAGGTGAGCCCCGCCATGCCGAACAGGCCGATGGCCAGGATGACGATGGCGACCAGCACCTCGAGGAGGGTGGCACCGCGTTGTGTAGGGCGCTTCATTCGTCGTTGCCCGAACAGTCTTCGCCATCCGCGGCGTAGCGGATACGCCCGGGCTTGCTGATGCACAGCGTCTTGCGTGCCCATGGGGTGGTGCTGGACTTTTCGAAGCCGGGGGCATCGACCGTGATGCTGTTGCTTCCCGAACTCACCAGCCCGTTGGGCAGGAAGACGAAGCGGCCTGCTTTGCCGAGGGCGATCTTCGCGATGCCGGGCAGTGCGTCCTGCCGCAGCAGCACTTCGTCTGTCGACTCGGAATAGGAGAAGTCGCCGTCGCGGTCGTTGTTGACGAAGACGATCCAGCCGGCCGCTAGATCGTTGCCGCCCGAGCCGGTTTCGCAGTCGACCGCGGTGCCAGCGCGCAACTGGCAGACGACGACGGCTCTTGCGCGGGCGATGGCTTCAGTGCGCGCGATGCGCAGCGAACCGGTCACGGCATTGACGGCGTTGGACAGCCGCCATTGCACGATGAAGCGCGTCATCGAAGGCGCCGCGATGCCGATCAGGATCGCGAGGATCGCCAGCGTGACCATCAGCTCGATGGCGGTCAGTCCGCGCTGGTCGCGCAGCCGCGCCGGCCGCGAGGAATCGCGTGGCCTCATGTGCATGTCTCTCCCTGTTGTTTTGGAATTTCAGCCGACAACTTCTAGGCGCGAGACTAGGGGGCGATGCACATGTCCGACAACGGCTTGCCGACGTTCGGTGCGTTCGAAAGGATGAGCGGAAATGCCTCGAAGCGCCGAATGAAGGTCTGGTATTTCGAGGTCTTCGGCTGGTACTTTTTCTCTTCTGCGGAAGAGGTCTTCGCGCCCCTGTCCGCGCGTCGTTTTTCAACCTTGAATCACAATGCTTCGATGACTGCCGCATCCCCTTCCGATTCCGGCTTTGCCTTGTTCCCGACCGCCATCGGCGTCTGCGCGCTGGCCTGGGGGCCACAGGGGCTGGTCGGTGTGCAGCTGCCCGAAGAGCGGGGCGAGGCCGCGACGCGTGCACGCATGCACCGACGCTTTCCTGATCTGGAAGAAGCCCCGCCGTCGCCGCGCGCGCAGCACGCCATCGCGGGTGTGCAGGCGCTGCTCGAAGGTGCGACCGACGACCTGTGCGACATCGAACTCGACATGCGCGGCGTGTCCGAGTTCTATCAGCGCGTCTATGCGATCGCGCGGCGCATTCCGCCGGGGCAGACGCGCACCTACGGCGAGGTGGCCGAAGAACTGGGCGACAAGGGCCTGTCGCGCGCGGTCGGCCAGGCCATGGGCCACAACCCCTTCGCGCCGGTCGTGCCGTGCCACCGCGTGCTGGCCGCGGGCAACAAGCCCGGCGGCTTCTCGGCGGGCGGCGGTGCACTGACCAAGCTGCGCATGCTCGACATCGAAGGCGCCACGCCCAGCGGGACGCGCTCGCTGTTCTGAGCTTGAACGTTCAGGCCGCCGGCACGGGCAGCCGCTGCAGTCCTGCGATGCGCGAGCCGAAGATGATCGCGGCCTGCAGCACGAAGCCCGCGAGCGCCAGCAGCAGGCAGGCCGGCTCGCCCCACAAGGCGCCCACCAGGCCGCCGAGCGCCGCGCCCACGGGGCGTGCCCCTGCGTTCACCGTGAGGAACACCGCCGACACGCGGCCCAGCATCGCCGAGGCCGTCACGCTCTGGTGCAGCGTGGTCGAGGTGATGACCCAGACCATCGGTCCCGCGCCGAACAGGAAGAACGAGAGCGCGGCCAGCGAGGCGGTCGGCACGACGAGCGTGGCCGCCATCGTCGCGGCGGCGGCCACCGCCACCGCCGGCCCGACCTGGATCGCGCGGCCGAACGGCAGCCGCGCCGTCACGCGCGAGGTCAGCAGCGCACCGACCACCATGCCCGCACCGTACATCGCGAGCGTGAAGCCCACGGCCTGCGCGCCGAGGCCCAGCACGCGCACGGCATAAGGCACATAGCCCGCCTGCAGCACGAACCACGAGATGTTGAAGACCGCGCCGGTCATCAGCATGGGCCGCAGGAACGCGTGCTGCCAGACGAAGCGCGCCCCGTCGTGCACGTCGCGCAGCGGATGGCGCGACGGGGCCGCAGGGCGGGGTGCTTCGTTCAGGCGCAGCAAGAGGCCCACGGCCGCCACCGACAGCACCGCCGCCAGCACGAAGGCCGACGACGCACCAGCCCACGCGACCAGCGCGCCCGCAAGC
>NZ_BCUS01000011.1 GCF_001591345.1 Variovorax boronicumulans NBRC 103145
TCGGCGCGCGAGCGGGCCTCGGCGGCGGCCAGCGCGTCGGCGTGTTCGGCATCGGGCCAAGGCTCGTCGGCCGCGCGCCGCTGCACGCGCAGGATCGACGAGTACACCGACGGCAGGCGCCGCTCGGGGTAGTCGGCACCGGCGTTGGGCTCCAGCAAGGCGAGCGTGGCCAGCACGGCGTCGTACTGCACCACCTGCTGGCTCATGAGGCGGTGCGCGATGCGCGCGTCGGTCTCGAAATCCTGCTGGAGCCGGGTCAGCTCGGCGCGTGCGAACCACACGGCGCCGGCGGCCGTGAGCACCACCCAAGCCAGCCACCAACCGCCCCGCGTACGCAACCACTGTGTCATGGCGCGGATTGTGCCCGGCGCCGACGGGCCTCCCCGCTTGGCCGAAAATGCGGACCCAGACATGGCTGACGTGCAGGACTCCCTCTTTTCCGACCTCCCCGAACTTCCGCGCCCGGCCGAAGCGGCCGGCGCGCCGGCGCCTTCGCCGAAGAAGCCGCGCGGCGCCACCGTGAAGCCCGTGGCACCCGACGCAGCACTGGTCGCTCTCGCCGCCGAGTTGCCGCCGCAGCTGCGCCTGGGCACCTCGTCGTGGAGCTATCCGGGCTGGGCCGGCCTGGTCTGGGACGGCGACTACGCCGAAACCGTGCTCTCGAAGAACGGCCTGTCGGCGCTCGCCCAGCACCCGCTGCTGCGCACCGTGAGCCTGGACCGCAACTTCTACCGCGCCCTCACGGCCAGCCAGTACGCGCGCTACGCGGCCATGGTGCCGGACGACTTCCGCTTCGTCGTGAAGGCCCCGAGCCTCGTGACCGACGCCACCGTGCGCGACGAAAGCGGCCGCGGCACGCAGGCCAACCCGGTGTTCCTGAGCCACGAGATCGCGCTGCAGGAGTTCGTGCAGCCGGCGCTCGACGGGCTGGGCCACCGCATCGGCGCGCTGGTGTTCCAGCTGAGCCCGATCCCCGCGCACCTGCTGGCCGACCAGCCCGCGCTGATCGCGCGCATCGGCGCCATGCTGGCGGCGATGCCCGACCTGAAGCCGACCGCGCCCGACGCCGTGCTCGCCGTCGAGGTGCGCGACCCGCAGCTGCTGTGCCCCGCCTTCGCCGACATGCTGCGCAGTGTGGGCGCGACCTTCTGCATGGGCCTGCACGCGAAGATGCCGCCCATCGAGGACCAGCTGCCGATGCTGCGCGCCCTGTGGCCCGGGCCGCTGGTGTGCCGATGGAACCTGCACCGCCGCCACGGCCGCTTCGGCTACGAAGACGCCGAAAAACTCTACGGCCCCTTCGACAAGGTGCTCGACCCCGACCCGGAAACCCGCGCCGCGCTGGCCAAGGTGATCGCCGGCACCACGGGCGCCGGGCAAAACGCCTTCGTCACCGTGAGCAACAACGCCGAAGGCTGCGCGCCGCTGACCATCGCCTCGCTGGCGCAGGACATCGTCGACCGGATCTCCCGCTAGGACGCCCGCCATGCCTTCGATTTCGTTCCGGCCGCTGCAATCCACGGACTTCGCGATGCTCCAAGACTGGCTGTGTCGCCCGCATGTGGCCGAATGGTGGACGCCCGTGCCGACGCTCGCCGAGGTCGAGGCCGACTTCACGCCGATGCTGGCGCCTGACTCGCCCGACCGCGGCTACATCGCGCTGTACGACGGGCAGCCTTTGGGATTCATCCAGTCGTACGTCGTGATGGGCTCGGGCGACGGCTGGTGGGAAGACGAGCGCGATCCGGGTGCGCGCGGCATCGACCAGTTCCTGGCGCAGGCGGACCAATTGAATCGCGGACTTGGCAGCGCGATGGTCCGCGCCTTCACGGCCCAGCTGTTCGCCGACCCGGCGGTGACGCGCATCCAGACCGATCCGTCACCACGCAACGCCCGCGCGATCCGCAGCTATGCCAAGGCCGGCTTCCACGCGCTCGGCGAAGTGACCACGCCCGACGGGCCCGCGCTGCTGATGGTGCGCGAGCGCGACGTCTAAGCCGCAGGCGGCGCGGCGCCGAGGTCGCACCACATGTGGACCTTCGACGAGAACGCGCCATCGAGCACGGTGGCCATAGGCTCGACGCCGAAGACCTGGAAGCCGCAGCGTTCGTACAGCGCCTGCGCCGGGCGATTGCCTTCCGTCACCGTCAGTTGCACCACGCGCACGCCGTCGAGCGTGCGTGCATGCGCGAGCAAGGCCTCCACCAGCTGCCGACCGGCGCCCGCACGCCGTTCCGATTCCGCCACCACCATGCCGAACAAGGTCGCCTTGTGGCGCGTGCGCTGCCGCGATTCGCGGCCCAACCCCGCCGCGCCGATGAGCCCACCGGCGGCATCGAAGGTGCCGTACACCACCTCGGCAGCATCGGCGTCCGTGCGCAGGCGTGTCTCCCACCAGGCGGGCGGCAGGCTGGCGCGCTCCTCGACCGTGGACGTGAACGCCTCGGGGTGCCGCGCGTAGGCGTCAAGCATCAGCGCGCGGTAGGCCGGCGCATCGGCGGGAACCAGCCGGCGAACGGTGGGAGCGGCTTCAGAAACGGGCACAGACGGACTGCCTTTCCTGCAACACCGCTTCTTGCGCGAAGCGCTGGCGGTAGGTGTCGATCAAGGTGGCGATGGCCGCGTCGGCCTTCGCGTCGCGCGGGTGCAGCAGCACGACCAGCTTCGACGGCTCGCGTACCACCTGCCCCGACGCACCACGCCACTGGCCGGCGGCGTCGAGCACGGTGAAGCCTTGCGGAAAGGCCGGCGTCACGCGGGTGTCGAGAAAGTCGGCCCAGTCGGCGTCGGACACCTGACCGCCCGTGGGGATGGCGCGGCCGAAATAGAGGGTGTCGCGCTCGAAGGCTTCGAAGCCCGTTGCGCAGTGGCCGAACGGCCCTGCGGCGCAGCCTGCAAGCACCGCAGCGGCCAGCGCGCCCGCCACGCCTGCGCGAAACAGCCTGTGGCGTGCGACGTTGCTCATGCCGGCCCCTCGGTCTTTCAGGCCTCGGGCGCGATCGATTCAGCGTACTCGTACAGCGCGCCCAGGATTTCCTCGCCGCGCTCGTCGGCGTTCTCGGACAGCGCATCGACTTCGCTGAACAGCGCCTCGATGGTGCGCGCCCCGCCCTCGCCCTTGAACAGGCGCGCCACGCGCAGCGCTTCCCAGCGCTCGGCTTCTTCCTCGTTCAGCGATTCGGGCCAGTTGCGTGCGCGGTAGCGGAAGAGGATTTCTTCGAGCCGCCCGTCGTCGAAGGCCACGCGCTCCTTGACGAGCCCCTCGGGCGACAGCCCGCGCAGCTGGTTCAGGCGCCGGCGGTCGCCGTTGCCGACGAAGCCGCCGTAGAGGTCTTCATCGACATCGGGCGTCGCCTCCTTCGGACGGGAAAAGACCTGCGACCAGATCGCGCTCATGTCGGGCAGGTCGCGCGCGATGGCGGCGTGGCGCATGGCGGTGTCCATGTCGACGCCCCAGCGCTCGGCCATGGCCGGTGCCAGCGTGCGCAGGTTGCCAACCACCATCGGCGACTTGTTCAGGTGCACGCTCTTCATCGGCAGCCGCGTCACGCCTTCGGGCAGATCGGCGGTGCGCGTGAACAGGCGCAGGCGCAGCGTCTCGGCGTCGAGGTCGCGCAGCTCGCTCGGGTCTTGCGACAGGTCCCAGGCCAGCAGCTCGTTCTTGTTGGTCGGGTGGCTGGCCAGCGGCCACATCACGGCCAGGCAGCCGCGCTCGACCGGGAACATGCCCGACACGTGCAGGAAGGGCTTGGCGGTCTCGCGCATCGCGGGCAGGCCGAGCTCCATCGCCACGCGGTCCTTCTTGTGCAGGCCGAAGGCGAAGTCGAAGAGCTTGGGCTGCTTGTCGCGGATGAGCCGCGCCAGCGCGATGGTGGCGCGCACGTCGGACAGCGCATCGTGCGCCGACTCGTGCAGCAGGCCGTTGGCGCGCGCCAGGTCTTCGAGCTTGAAGCTGGGCTTGCCGTCTTCCTTCTTCGGCCACTCGATGCCGTCGGGGCGCAGCGCATACGTGAGGCGCACCACGTCGAGCAGGTCCCAGCGGCCGCAGTCGTTCTGCCATTCGCGTGCGTAGGGGTCGATGAGGTTGCGCCAGAACAGGAAGCGCGTGACCTCGTCGTCGAAGCGGATGGTGTTGTAGCCCACGCCGATGGTGCCGGGCTGCGAGAAGGCCTGCTCGATGTGGGCCGCGAACTCGTGCTCGGGAATGCCGCGCTCCAGGCAGACCTGCGGCGTGATGCCGGTGATCAGGCAGGCCTCGGGGCTGGGCAGGTAGTCCGGCGCGGGCTTGCAGTAGATCATCAGCGGCTCGCCGACTTCGTTGAGCTCGGCGTCGGTGCGGATGGCCGCGAACTGCGAGGGACGGTCGCGGCGCGGCACGGCGCCGAAGGTTTCGTAGTCGTGCCAGAGAAAGGTGTGGTTCATTCAGAGCAAGGGAGAAAACAGTCGCGCAATGGCATCGCCGAGGCGGCGCCAGAAAGTCTGCGGGCGGTGGGCGCGCACCGCGCCAGAGCTGTGCAGGTCGGTTTCGAACTGCGCCGCCAGCGGCTGGGTCAGCGCGGGCCCGTAGACCACGGCGCAGACCTCGAAGTTGAGCCGGAAGCTGCGGTTGTCGAAATTGGCGGTGCCGATCATCGCGCAATGGTCGTCGACCACCAGCGTCTTGGAGTGCAGCATGCGCTCCTTGTACTCCCAGATCTTGACGCCGGCGGCGATCAGCTCGTCGAAGTACGAACGCGCGGCGGCGCTCACGATGGCCGAGTCGCTGCGGCGCGGCACGAGCAGCCGCACGTCGACACCGCGCAGCGCCGCGCTGGTCAGCGCCATCAGCGCGGGCTCGCCCGGCACGAAGTACGGCGTGGTGAGCCAGGCCCGGCGCGTGGCCGAATGGATGGCCTCGACGTGCATGCGGTGGATGGCCTCGAAGGCGTTGTCGGGGCCGCTGGTGACGATCTGCACCGGGATGTCGCCCGCTTCCACCTGGGGCAGCAGCGCGTCCAGCACGGCGTCGGAGCGGTGCTGCTTTTCGCCGGTGGCGTAGCTCCAGTCCTCGAGGAAGGTGGTCTGCAGCCAGCGCACCGCACTGCCTTCGATGCGCACATGCACGTCGTGGTACGCGTCCTTGGGGTTGGTGCGCTTGTCTTCCTCGTCGGTGATGTTCACGCCGCCCGTGAAGCCCACGCGGCCGTCGCACACCACGATCTTGCGGTGGGTGCGGTAGTTGGTCACGGGGCGCAGCCGCCGGCCGATCTTGGTGTCGTGGAACAGCGCCACCTCCACACCCGCCGCGTGCATCGGCGCCATGAACTTGCGGCCGATGCGCTTGGAGCCGAGCGCGTCGAGCAGCAGGCGCACCCGCACGCCGGCCTGTGCGCGCTCGACCAGCAGGTCGCGCAGCGCGGTGCCGATGCGGTCGGGCTCGAAGATGTAGTACTCGAGGTGGATGTGGTCGCGCGCCGCGCGCACGGCCTCGAAGATCGCGTCGAAGGTGCGCGCGCCGCCCGAGAGCAACTCGACGCCCGTGGCGCTCGACACCGGCAGGCCGCAGGCGGCGGTGCCCAGCCGGGCCATCTGCTGCAGCGCCGGCGGCGCATGCTGCGAGGCGTCACGCAGCCGCGCCAGGTCGGCCTGCGCATGCGCGTTCGCGCGGTTGCGCAGGCGCTTGAGCCGCTGCTTGCGCAGCCGCTGCGGCCCCAGGAAGTAGTAGACGATGAAGCCCGCGAACGGCAGCAGCGCCAGCGACAGGATCCAGCTCATGGTGGACACCGGCGCGCGCTTTTGCATCACGATCCAGATCGACAGCACGGCGATGTAGCCGCTCCACGCCAGGGAGAGGCCGGTTTTCCATTCGTGGCTGAGTTCGGGGAGGATCAAGGCAAAAGCGGGTGAAGGCGGAGTGTTTTCGGCCGGCCCAAAGAAAAAGGCCAGCAGCGAATGCTACCGGCCTTTGACTTCGTTCCTCAGAGAGGCGGGATCAGCCCGTGGCGGCTTCCTCGGCTTCGGGCTTCGACTTGCCTTCCTTCTTCGGGATCGGCTGGATGTCGAGCAGCACTTCGTCCTTCTCGTCGAGGTCGACTTCGAGGCGACCGCCATCGGTCAGGCGACCGAACAGCAGCTCGTCGGCCAGCGCACGACGGATCGTGTCCTGGATCAGGCGCTGCATCGGACGTGCGCCCATCAGCGGATCGAAGCCCTTCTTCGCCAGGTGCTTGCGCAGCTTGTCGGTGAAGGTGACCTCGACCTTCTTCTCGCTGAGCTGGGTTTCCAGTTGCAGCAGGAACTTGTCGACCACGCGCAGGATGACCTGTTCGTCGAGCGCCTTGAAGTTGACGATGGCGTCCAGACGGTTGCGGAACTCGGGCGTGAAGAGGCGCTTGATGTCGCCCATTTCGTCGCCGGCCTGCCGCGCGTTCGTGAAGCCGATGGTCGCCTTGTTCATGGTCTCGGCACCCGCGTTCGTCGTCATGATGATGATGACGTTGCGGAAGTCGGCCTTGCGCCCGTTGTTGTCGGTCAGCGTGCCGTGGTCCATGACCTGCAGCAGCACGTTGAAGATGTCCGGGTGCGCCTTCTCGATTTCGTCGAGCAGCAGCACCGCGTGCGGCTTCTTCGTGACAGCCTCGGTCAGCAGACCGCCCTGGTCGAAACCGACGTAACCCGGAGGCGCGCCGATCAGGCGGCTCACCGCGTGACGCTCCATGTACTCCGACATGTCGAAGCGGATCAGCTCGATGCCCATGATGTAGGCCAGCTGCTTGGCCGCTTCGGTCTTGCCGACGCCCGTGGGGCCGGAGAACAGGAACGAGCCGATCGGCTTGTCGCCCTTGCCCAGGCCCGAACGCGCCATCTTGACCGCGGAGGCCAGCACTTCGAGTGCCTTGTCCTGGCCGAACACCACGCTCTTGAGGTCGCGCTCGATCGTCTGCAGCTTGCTGCGGTCGTCGTTGCTGACGTTGGCAGGGGGAATGCGCGCGATCTTCGCGACGATTTCCTCGACCTCGGTCTTGCTGATGGTCTTCTTGCGCTTGCTCGGCGGCAGGATGCGTTGCGCAGCACCGGCTTCGTCGATGACGTCGATCGCCTTGTCGGGCAAATGACGGTCATTGATGTACTTGGCGCTGAGTTCGGCCGCGGCCTGCAAGGCGGCCACCGCGTACTTCACGCCATGGTGTTCCTCGAAGCGCGACTTCAGGCCCTTGAGGATGTCGACGGTTTCCTGCACCGACGGCTCGACCACGTCGACCTTCTGGAAACGACGCGACAGGGCCGCGTCCTTCTCGAAGATGCCGCGGTACTCCGTGAAGGTGGTGGCGCCGATGCACTTGAGCTGGCCGCTGGAGAGCGCCGGCTTGAGCAGGTTCGACGCGTCGAGCGTGCCGCCCGAGGCTGCGCCCGCACCGATCAGGGTGTGGATTTCGTCGATGAACAGGATGGCGTTCGGCTTGTCCTTGAGCGACTTGAGCACGCCCTTCAGGCGCTGTTCGAAGTCACCGCGGTACTTGGTGCCGGCCAGCAGCGCGCCCATGTCGAGCGAGTAGACCTGCGCCTCGGCGAGGATCTCGGGCACGTCGCCCTGGGTGATGCGCCATGCCAGGCCTTCCGCGATCGCGGTCTTGCCCACGCCGGCCTCGCCCACGAGCAGCGGGTTGTTCTTGCGCCGGCGGCACAGGATCTGGATGACGCGTTCGACTTCGTACTCGCGGCCGATCAGCGGATCGATCTTGCCGTCCTTGGCGAGCTGGTTGAGGTTTTGGGTGAACTGCTCGAGCGGCGAGGCCTTCTCGTTGCGTTCGCCGCCGCCCTCTTCGCCTTCACCTTGAGGCGCTTCGCCGCTGCCCTTGACGGCTTCCGGCGGATCGCTCTTCTTGATGCCGTGGGCAATGAAATTGACCACGTCCAGGCGGGTGACGCCCTGCTGGTGCAGGTAGTACACGGCGTGCGAATCCTTCTCGCCGAAGATCGCGACCAGCACGTTGGCGCCGGTGACTTCCTTCTTGCCGTTGCCGGTGGACTGCACATGCATGATGGCGCGCTGGATCACGCGCTGGAAACCCAGGGTGGGCTGGGTGTCGACATCATCGGTACCCGCCACTTGCGGCGTGTTGTCCTTGATGAAGTTGGTGAGCGACGCCCGCAGGTCGTCGACGTTCGCCGAGCAGGCGCGCAGAACTTCCGCGGCGCTCGGGTTGTCCAGCAAAGCGAGCAGCAGATGTTCCACGGTGATGAACTCGTGGCGTTGCTGCCGGGCCTCGACGAAGGCCATGTGCAAGCTGACTTCCAGTTCCTGGGCAATCATGTGATTTCCTTTTGCCTTGCTGTAAATAAGTTCTCAGATGGGTTGGAGCGCGTGCAATTCAACTGGTTCACGCGACCGGTTCGCTGACACATTGCAGCGGGTGCCCTGCCTGCTGCGCGGCCTCCATCACCTGATTGACCTTGGTGGCCGCCATGTCGCGGGAATAAACCCCACAGACACCCCGGCCATCGAGGTGGATCT
The DNA here is from genome assembly GCF_001591345.1 of Variovorax boronicumulans NBRC 103145. GTDB lineage: Bacteria > Pseudomonadota > Gammaproteobacteria > Burkholderiales > Burkholderiaceae_C > Variovorax > Variovorax boronicumulans. The sequence goes on from NZ_BCUS01000011.1 coordinate 8,495, forward strand.
TGAGCATGATCTGGGTCGCCGTTTCTCGGTCCTTGCTGAAGTATTCCTGCAGGATGACGATCACGAACTCCATCGGCGTGTAGTCGTCGTTCAGCATGACGACCTGGTACATCTGGGGCGGCGCCGTTTTTTGCGGGCGGCGCTCCAGAACGACCGAATCTCCGTCGTCGCCCGCCGGTTTCTGCGCCGGTGGGGTGCTGGGAGTTTTGGGAATTCTCGTTGCCATGAAAAAGATTCTATAGAGCGTGCAAGCACCGTGCCGACGCCAACAGACTTGGTGACGCCTATTCGACAAATCAAGAGGCATGCGTCGTGTACGACAGCACGAAGACAGACGTAAAAAAACCGGCAGATTGCCGGTCTTTTTTACAGATTGCGCAGGACCGGGCCTTTGGGCGCCGGCAATTTCCGGCCCGGCACCCGGCTCGCAACCGGCAGATCGGGTGGCAAGGCATCGATTTCTTCGTCGGTGAGTTCGCGCTCGGGGGCCGACTCTGCTTCCCGATGAACGGCGGCGGGCAGCGCGAGCGGCACCGTTGAGTTTTGCGGCTCGGAATCCTCGTGCAAGGCCGGTATTGGTGGCGATGCTCTCGGCCGCTGCGTGGGTGACGGTGCGACGGGCGGCGCAACCGGCCCTCCTCTTCTGCCCGCCAAAGGGGGGGGCGCTGGCGACAACGCCTGCCATTCAGCCAGCCGCCGCGCATCCTGCTCAGCCTGCCACCGCGCCAGTGCCAAGCGTTGCGCTTTCTGATGTGCGGTCTGCTGTTGCCCGAGCAGCGCCAATTCGGCGCGGATCGCCAGCCGCATCTGTTCGCGCTCCGAATCCGAGGCACGGCGCTGCGCGTCGAGTTGCCTGCCGAGCCTGTGCGAGAACACCCAGAGGCCGAGCAAGGCGCCAGCGGCGCCGACCGCGAAGCAGATGACAAGAAAGTTGGCCTGGATCAGCGTCACAGCGAAGCCTCCTCGTCGGCATCCCATTTGCGCAGCAGATCAAGTGGAATGGCATCGGCCACCTGGGAAAACCGCAGGCCGGTCATGCGTTCGGCCTGCTTGAGCAACACGGCGACAGGACTGCTCGGCTCGTGGTCCTCGAACCATCGGCGGGCCTTGCGAATGTCACGCAGGATCTCGTCGCGTGTCGCGAGGCCCTCGCCCGCTGGCGTGCTTGCCGGCCACGACGGAAGCGGATCAGGCCTTGCTGCGGCCGCGGCAGGCGGCGCCGATGACCCGGTTCGCTGGAATGGGGCCAGCAACCGCACCAGCGGATGCAGCGGAGGCGCGTCCGGCCCCAGGTGCTGGCCAGCCCAGGCGACGATCTGCGCCGCCGCCTCGGCCGCTTGCGCCAACAGGCGCAGCGGCGCCTGGTCGTCGCCCGACGCCGCGGCCGCGAGGTCTGCCAGCTGCTGCGCCATGGCCTCCGGACTGGCTGCGTCCGGCGCCCGGGGCATTGCAAAAGCGCGCTCGACTTCACGCACCGTCAGGTGCCGCGCGGCATTGGCGGCAATGACCACCTCGCGCACGTCGCTCAACAGGCCCTCCGGATCGGCCAATGCGGCGAGTGCATTGGCACGCACGGCCGGGTCGCGCTCGCCTTCGATCACCAGCTGGGGATGCACCGCTTCGGGCCAGGTCCGCAGCGCCTCGACCAGCAGCACCAACGACTGCGCAAGCCCTGCCGCCTGCGCCAGCCGGGTGCGTGCGCGGCACAGCCAGACAAAGAGATTGATGTCCCGGGTCCGCAACAACAGCCGGCGGCAGTCCCGTTCGATCTCGGCCCAGTTCGGCGCGTCGGGGGCTCCGACGAACTGCCCGTATTGCGCATCGCCACGCGGGGACATGCGCGCCAGCAGGACGGCGTATTCGGCGTCGTATTCCAGGCTGGGGCCGCAAGGCGCCGCCGCGCTGAAGGGGGACAGCCGGTCGCCCGCCTCGCTGCGGACGCGCGTGGCGTAGGCGGTGGGCTCGGCGTCGGTGTGGATGGGGGCAGTCATGGAGCAGGTTCTCCCAATGAAAGATTCAGCGCGCCGCGGCCGCTTGGCCGTGATGGCGCGAGCCGATGTACGCCTCGGGCTCGAACACCATGCCGACGGTGTAGCCGGGCGTCGAACGCGGCGTATCGACGGCAGGCCGCCCGCCTTCCGCGCGGCCGGAACCGCCAAGCCAGGTGGACCACCCGAGCTTCTCGGCGTCGTCGAGCCGTGCCGGCGGGGTGCTGTCGTTGCGCACACGCAGTTCCACCTCCCAGACGAATTCGTAGCCGACAAAGCCGCGCACCCATTCGACGAGCAAGCCCAGGTCCTGCCCCTGAGGGGTGAAACGCAGGTACTGCTCCAGGCTCAGCGGGCCGAGCACGAGCCGGAACTTGTTCTGCCGGTCGGCCACGACCTCCCCCGCCATGGCCCCGACGCCCATGATGCTGGAGGTCCGCGCGCGCCCCAGGTGGCTCTGGTCCTCGGGATCGATCCGGATCCAGTGGCGCACGAACTCCTGCAGCTGCACGGGCACGGCGAAAAAGTGCGCCAGCGTGGCGGCCAGCCCGTCGGGGTTGCGGGCTTCGCGGGCCAGATGGGTCGAGGCCGCCAACCGGGCGTGCGCGGGCAGCACCGAATCGCGGATCTCGAGCGGGTCGTGCCCCGTCAGGCGTGCGATGTAGCGGCTGAACGCCTCGTCCTCGGACCGGTCGAGCCCGGCAGCGGCCTGCCCTTGCGCCCACGCCCGGTACATGTGCGTCAGGTAGCGGTGATGGAACAGGTCGAGAAAGTCCGCGAGGGTGCTGTCGTTGTGGTTTTCCGTGCGGTCCCGCACCAGTTCGGTGTAGTGCAGCGGCAACGGGCCGTTGGGGCCCAGGAGCCCGAGGCCGTACAGGCGCACGACCGGCAGCGTCGGGTTGTTGCCGGACCGCGTCGGCGACGCACCCGGCACCCGGCGCTCCGACTCGCCGGGCAGCACCACGCTGGCGATTTCGCGCGGCGCGAAGGTCAAGGCCGCCGCCTGCCCCAAACGGAACGGCTCCTGCTGGGGGCGCCTGGCCAAGCCGACGGGGGGATGCTGCAGGTGGGACGCGCCGAAGCGCCTCAACAGGGACAGGAAGCCGAACCTCCACGGCGCACGCCGCAATCGTCCCAGCATGTCTTGAAGCGTCCCCCCGGGGGCGGCCTCCGGGGACTTCGTCATGGCTTCCCCTCGCCTTCGTCGCTGCCCACGCGGTGCGGCGTTGTCGACCCCAGGTGAAGATGGCTGTCAGGCGACAGGTCATGGTGCTCTTGCCGTGTCAGGCTGGGCAATGGCGCTCGGCTGTCGCGCGCCAGTTCCGGGGCGAACAGGCCCAGCACATCCTCGGGCACCTCCTGGTCGAGCAAGCCTGATCTCACGAGGGGCTCGAAGTCTTCGATGATCCGGTCGATGCCCTCGCGCGGCAGCAGGATGTCGCGCAGCAACGGGTACGGCTCGGCCTGCCGACGCAAGTCGTCGAGCGTGGGCGCGGCTTCGTTGCCCGATGCCAGCAGGCCCTCCCAGTCGACACGCCCCGAGAGTTGAGCGGGATCGCGCACGACGCGGACGAACTCCTCGTGCAGTTCGTCGAGCAGGCTGGCCGGGCGGCCATCGCCACGGGCCGGCGGGCTTGCCGGGCGCGCCGCAGGTCGTGCTTGCGCAGCCACGGGGGCATCACCGAGCAGCCCCGCCAGGACATCGGCAACGGGCGACGGCTGCGCCCCTGCGATGTCGAGAACGCCGAAGGGGTTCGCCAGCACATCCACGTGTTCGTCGCGCTCGCCGCCCTCCGGACGGTCGTTGAAGGCCAGTACACGCAGATCAAAGGGCTGCGCGTCGGACGCGGATGCGGGCGTGTGCGACGCCGCACCTCGGTCGGCATCGGAGGACTCTCGCTGCTCAGGCGCCTTCGTACCTGACCGCCTCACGTCGGCCGGGGCACCTTGCTCGACCGTGAAACGCAGCAACCCGAGTTCCAGCGTGTCCCCCGGCGCGACCGGCACGCTCACTCCTGCGGGCACGCGCTCGCCCCGACACACGCACATCAGCGTGTGGCTGCTGTTCGTCAAACGCCATTCCCCCGCACTGTCGCTCCATGCGATGCGGCACAGATTGGCCGCGCGCCATTGCGCTTCGCTCTGACGCTCCCCACACAGCTGAAGCGCATCGGCCATGCCGGCGCCGGAGGGAGGGATCGACAACGCGCCACGCCGCGGCTCCCCGTTGCTGTGCGTGAGTTGCAGGCGCAACGGCGTCTTTTCGGGGTCGCCCTCCCCTGTTTCCATGTGGATCATGGTGCGTCCCCCCAGAGCTTCTGCAATCGGTTGGCCGCCCCGATGAAGCGCCCTTGCGCGTCCTGCTGCCAGAACGCCATTTCCGCTCGGGCGCCCTGCAGCCGGTTCGGCCAGTCAGCCCATGGCAGAAAGCGAACGCCTTGCAGCGCCGCAGCGGGATCGTCCGGCAGCGCGGGCCCCGCCCCACGTTCGAGCAATGCCTGCATCTGCCTGCGCCTATGCGCGCGGTTGCTCTCGTCCTTCAATCCCGCACGCCCGTCCTGCGACTGTTGCGCGCGCCACAGCGCCCGCACTGTGCGCTCCAGCACACGCAGATCGGCCGCCCCCTGGGCACAGGCATGCCGGGCCACGGCACGCGCAAGCCAGAACTGCCAATCCAGGGGCTCCTGCACCTGAGCGCCGAAGTGCGCCTGCGTCCAGCGTGGATGCGCCAGTTGGTAGACAAGCAAGGGGTGGTGCCGACCCACCTTGTCAACGGACGGCGCGATCACGCCCAGCACGAAGCGCCGCCGCGCGAACGCCAGCGTTCCTGGCGGAAGCACGAAGGCAACGGGAATCGCCATGGCACGTGCCGTGGCGTCCGCTCCGGCATGGCGGCACTGCTGGGCCAGCCAGGGCATCCACGCGTCCGGTTCCCCGTGGCGGACGCCGCTGCGAACGAAATCCGCCTGCCCGGGAAGCTCTCCCCAGATGGCGGGCGGGGTGACGTGCCACGCGGCACGCAGCATGCTCCACATCCGCATGGGTCAGGCTGCGCGTCCAGGGCAACGAAAGCCCTTGAGCACATCGCTACCGAGGGGATTCGGCTGACTGCCCGAACTGACATCGATCAACGCCCTGCGGCCGTCGAACGCATATTCCACGCTCAATCGCCCCGGCGTGGCCGTGCTCACGATGCGCCCTTTCTCCAAGAGCCGAAACAAGGCCCACGGTCCATGGGCCAGGAAGGTCGAGGTCGGGTTCGAAATGCGGGGATTGGCCGTGATCTCCGCCATCGCCCCGCCGCGGGGCCCCGGCCAGTTCACGGCAAAGGCCTGCACCGGGCCATGAACGTAGCGCTGCCCTTGCCCGTCGATGTCGATGACCAGTTCGGTGATGCTGGGCTCGAGCTCGAGCACACGCAGGTCGATTTTCCAGGCCAGCTTCTTGCCGCCTGCGTCGCGGAAGAACAGGTCGCGAATCTGCTGTGCGCGGTAGAAGGCATCGAGACTCGGACCACTCTGGGCCAGAAGCTTGAGCAATTCACCGAGCAAGGTCGGGCCGGAAGTGGCCGGCTTCAGCCCGGCGCCATTGCCTGCCGCCGCGTCGATGCCGACCATGGCATTGGCCACATTCGGATCCTTGTAGCGCCACGGCCGCACGCTCATGTCGACATAGGGGGCGAGGTGCTTGTTGAAGAACTCGTCCGCAGCCCCGCCTGCAGCGAACACCAGCGAAAAGTCTTCGATGGACGCGTCCTGCGTCACGGCGGCCAGCGGGTATCGCCCTTCCACGCCGCGCTTGCAGGGCTCGCTGACCTGCATCGCCATCAACCCCATGATGCGGTCGAGCTGCAGTTGAGCCTGGCTGCGCAGGATGCCGGTGGAGCCGAGCATCACCTTGTCGCCACCGCTGGCGGCCAGCGCCGTCAGGACCTCACGAAAGGGCGCCGGCAATTTGCCGGCCTCCAGCTTCAAACGGGCGCCGACCTCGGCACCTCCGGGAGGCAGGCTTCCGGCTGTGAGCGCCGTGTCTGCCACGACCAGCAAGGTGTAGAACTCGTTCAGCAGGCCAGAGATGTTTTCGAGCCCCGGCTTGCCCGCAGCGGCACCGGCGCTGGTCACGCCAATGTCGGCCTGCCCCGTGACGACCTCGCGCAGCGCGGCGAAGCGGTTGTCGACGATCTGCTTTTCAAGCCGCTCCTCGGCCCGGATGCCGAGGTTCCGGCCGATGGCGTTGGTCTGCTTGTTCAGTTCGTCGGTGGCCTTGTCGAGGAAGCCTTTTTCCTCCTGCGTGCGAACCACCAGCGGGCGCGACAAGGTGGTCTCGCGGGCTGCCGCTCTCGCCAACCGTGCCAGCGGAGAGTCCGGCGCGGCAAGCTGCCGCAGCACGCTCAGATCGAAGCCAAGGCTCGTTCCCGTGGTGTCGCTGCCGCTCACGGTGCGGATCGACTCGAGAAAGGACTCCCAATGCTGGGCGTACTCCGCCAAATACTGGCGCCGGATGTCATCGAGCAGCGGATCGTTGCGCAGCTTGCGGGCCGCTTCATCGAGCAGCGCTGGTGTTTTCATTTGCGTGGCCAAGGTCGCGCCGCCCTGCGCGCCGCGCCCCATGACCCATGCATCGTCGTCGAGGGCCCGCACCACGAATTCCGGCAAGCGCTTGTTGAAGACCTCGTGGTAGCCGTCATAGGTGAACAAGCCTGCCACCCCTTTTTCCAGGGGCAACCCGCCTGCGCGGGAAAACACGGTCCCGGCTTGGGGTCCGACCGCGCGCACCAGCGTGAACTCCTGGGGCGCCTCGGACAGCATGGCGGCCTTGGCGCGTTCATAGACGCGCTGACTCGAGGTATTGCTGTCCAGGAAGTTTTGCACTGCGCGCACCAGCGCCTCGTTGGGCAGCGATGCGGACTGCACTGGTCGAGCACCGGAGAACAGAGCCGTGACATGCCCCACCATCGATGCCCGGCCGCCAAAGGCGGCAGCGCTGTCAGCCCTCTCCCAGTCTTTCAACACCCAGTTGCGTACATCCTGCGCCCCGCCCTGCATGTAGCGCTCCTTGTCGTGCAGCAGCTTGTAGACGCGCAAGACCTCGTACGCGGTCTTGGCATCGCCGTCATTCATGCTCTGCTTCAGCACGCTCTCCATCCGCTGCAGGACGGAGGGAAGCAGGGTGTGATCCTGCAGTTGGGCGTAGGTATCGCTGGCCGCATCCAGCACCGGAGGCACCGTGTAGAGGCCGTAGAGAAAGCTGCCGGGCGGGTTGTCGATGTCGAGGCCCGAATAGCCCGGCAACTCGCGCGCCCCGCTGAGCACGTCCGGAACCCCTGCGGGCTTGAAATCGGCGAACAACTGGCGCACCTGCACGGTGAGCGCTTCGGCGCGCTGGCCCACGGCGCTCAGGTACTGGCGGTTGTTGCCGAAGCTCAGGGCCAGCGCGCCGGCAAGCCACAGGAAGATCACCACGGCCAGCGCATGCCCCGTGAGACGCAACAACCGGAAGCGGAACTCCCAGCGCAGATTGGGGCGCACCAGATGCGCCTCGGGAATGATCACCTTGGTCAGCAGGTCCTGCAGAAAGAACCCTTGCTGTCCCCGCATGGGCGAGGCCATTCTTCCCGGTGGCTTGACCCCCTCTTCGTTGCCGGCCGCAGATGCGCCGCCCGCCCCCAGGCCCAGACTGCGCTGCAGACGCTGAAACAGCGTGCCGGCATCGGCAGGCATTTCCAGGTCGGCCTGGGCGCCACTCGTGAAATAGACACCACGCAGCGTGTCGTGCAGCTGGGTTCCGTCGAAACGCGACGCCAGGAACATCTCGTCGAGCATTGGCACCAGGAGCGCCGACATGCCGGCCAGTTCCTGGGGCAACGCGAACAGGCGCTTCCTGCGGTCGACGTCGAATTCCTCGTTCAACCGGGCGCGCAAACCCGCCGCCAGGCGGTCCTTGAGCAACGCCAGCTCCGCCTCGATCTGGGCGCGCAGCGGCTCGCGGTCGCGCACCGCCGCGCGCGAGCTCTGGATGCCGTGGAACGGCAGCGTGAAGCCCCAGGTCTGGGTGCGGCCTTCACTGGTGAGGGATTGGAAGTACTCGCTGAAGCCCCGCAGCAGATCGATCTTCGTCACGATCACATAGACCGGGAAGCGGATGCCGAGCTCCTGGCGCAGATCAGCCAACCGGTCTCGCACCATGCTTGCATGCTCTGCGCGTTCCATCTCGGACATCGTGAGCAGCTCGGCCGCATTGAGCGCGACGATGACGCCGTTGAGCGGCGCGCGCGTGCGGTGCTTGCGCAGCAGCCCCAGAAATCCCCGCCACTCAATGGGGTCCGAGACCGGGTTGCTTTCCTGCGTGGTGTAGCGGCCGGCCGTGTCGATCAACACGGCCTCGTTCGAGAACCACCAGTCGCTGTTCAGCGTGCCGCCTTCCGACCTGAGCACCATGCTTCTGGACGCGTGCCCCATCTGGCGCGCCAAAGGAAACTGCAGTCCGGCGTTCAGGAGCGCCGTCGTCTTGCCCGCGCCCGGACTGCCGACGATCATGTACCACGGCAGTTCGTAGAGGTAGCGCTTGCCCTCCAGGATCCTGCGAAGCCCGCCGCGTCCACGCAAACCCTTCAGCTGGGCCAGGGCACGGGTGACCGTGGCGGTGACTGTCTTGAGCTCCTCTTTCGCGCTGTCGTCCTTGTCGGCATCCTGGCCAAAGCGCAGGAACTTCGCGAGCAGATCGTCGTTGTTGCGCAAGGCCTGCCAGAGACGGTAGAGCCAGTACACCGCGTACATCACAAGGATGGCGCAGATGACCATGGTGCGCACCCAGAGCGGCGCCAATGGCTTCGCCGCCCCGATGGCCAGCAGAGGCCCTGCATGCCATACGAGCAGGCAGAGCGCAGCCACGCCCAACAGGCTGTAGGGGCCCGACACCATCCAGAGAAGGCCGAGCACGAGCAGCATGACGATGAAGGTCACGCGCACCCCGACCGAGGCGAAGGGGCGAAGCCCATCCACCGCGAGCAGCGGGCCGATGAACCAGATCGCGAGGGCCAGCAGCACCATCGCGAGGAAGGCCAGCATCTGTCGGGAAAACAGGAAGGCCAGGAACTGTTTGAGATATTGCATGAGTGATGGATTCCTGCCTTGCGTCTAGCGCGGGGCGACGGCTGGCGGCTTCACTGGACCCGCGCTGGCGTTGGCGCTGACGCCAGTGCCCTGCGTGACCATGATGTCGACGCGCCGGTTGCGGGCACGTCCCGCAGCAGTGGCGCTGTCTGCGATGGGAACCGTGGCGCCGCGCCCCTCGGTCTGGATGCGCGACGGCACGACGCCCTTGCCCGTCAGCACTTCGGCCACGGCCTGTGCCCGCTTCTCGCTCAGGACCTGGTTGTCGGGAAACTCGCGCGTGCGAATCGGCTGGTTGTCCGAATGGCCGGTGATCTGGACCGTGCCGGAGACCTGGTTGATCTCGTCAGCCACCTTCGCCAGCACGGGAAGAATCCGTGCACTGAGGCGCGCCTGACCGAGGACGAACATCTCGTCGCCCTTGAAGGTGACGATGCTGCGGCGCTCGTCTTCGTCCACGCTCACCGTTTCTCGCTCGATTTCGCTCGCCAGCAATTCCTTCAGGCGCAGCGGCTTGACGGGAGGCGCCGGCGGGGGACGCAGCCGGCCGATGGCTGCAATGCGCTGCTGCAGATCGGCGCTTGACTGCAACAGCTGGTACTTGTACCAGGCAAACAGGCCGAACAGGATCAGCGTCAGCACCGAGCCAGTGACCCACACCGGCACACTGCGCAGCAAGCGAAACTTGCCAGCCCCCACACCCTTCCAATGCGGCGACAGGTCGCTCGGGACATCGCCGCGCGCGTTGCCCAGCAAAGAGAACAGCCGATGACGAACCGTTTCAAGCTGCCGGCGCCCGTTCGCCGCGGTGCTGAAGCGACCTTCGAAACCCAGCCCGAGGATCTGGTACAGCACTTCGAGCAGATCCACGTGCTCTTGCGGGCTCGCGGCGAGGCGGCCCACGAGAAGGAAGAACTTGTCACCGCCTTTGGTATCGCCGTGAAATTTCGCGGCCAGCTGTTGGCCAGCCCAGATACCGGCCTCTCCGCCCTGCCCGCCGCCCCACGGCGTGCTGTTGGCCGCTTCGTCGAGCGCAGTGCACAGCGCGTAGCTCGCGGCCACCACATGTTCGTGCCGGACCTGCGCAGTGGTGCAGATGGATTGGAAAGCGGCCACCTCGCGCTCGAGCAACTGATGGAACAACGCCACGCCGTCGCTTTCCAGCGCAGCGGGCATGTCTGCCAGGGCCCGCAGCAAGGGCTGGGCCGCCTCCAGCAAAGGATTCTGAGCCGCGGCGACCACGGTCAGGCGCTCCTGCGTCGAGGACTCGGACACCAGATGTGCGACGTCGGCCGACTCGCCGAACAGTTCTCCATCGTCGGATCCGTCGCCTGGGGCGGTTTCACCGCCTCCCGCGGGCGCCTCGTTGAATTCTTCTTTGTAGAGCATTGGAGCGTTGGAAAAATGAACGGGCCGAGCCCGATGAAAAAAACGAAGACTGCTCAGGCCTCGCACTCTGAGCTGTCGTTGACGATCTGCTCGAAGCTGCTGTTCTGGATGTGGCTGGTCTTCATGCGGCAATCGACCATCCGCCACACGCCGGAGCCCTGCGAGTTGTCGATCAGGACGGTGGCCGCCAGCGGTGTCCCGCGCCGGCGCTGGCGGCCGATGGCGAAGGTCATGTGGTCGAACCGGCAGTCGTCGATGGTCAGACGGGTGCCGGCCACCAGCACTTCACCGCGACCTGTGCAATTGCGAAAGGTGACCTCCCCCATGCACCCCACGCCTTCGTGCGCCGCGGGTGCAGAGCTTCCGCCGTCAAAGCTGCACGCCTGGAACAGGACGCCGGTGCTTCCATCGCCCCCACAGACGATCGAACGCCCAGCCGAACTGCATTGGGTGAAGCTCACATCGGTCATCACGCCGAAGTCGTGATGGGGTGCCAGAAACCGGCAGTCGATGAATTTGCAGCCCGACATCGATGCCAGCTTGATGTTGCCGTCCCCTGCGAAGTCGCATCCGACAAAGGTCAGGTTCTTCCAGGACACGCCGACGAAGGCGCCCGAGGCCATGTGCGCACCGGCGATGGTCATCGCGGCCGAACTGCCGTCGAGCAGGCGGATGTACTCTTTCTGGAGACTGGTGATGGGTGTGGTCATCTGCGCCTCCGATCAACGGTTCTCTCTGTGCTCGACGCCGTGTGCGTCAACCCACCGCCCCGACCATCGGATCGGATGCAGCTGCTGCGCCCAGAACCCTCGCGGGACGTAGTCGCCAACGACCCCATAGCCATCCGGCCAGATCTTGTTCTTGTCGGCTTTGACCGCCGTACCGAACAGGTAGTCCCAGAACGCAAAATGCGCGGCATAGCATCGGTCCAGGCCTTCCGCGTCCCGGCTGTGATGCCAATGGTGAAAGTTCGGTGCCACGATGAGATAGCGCAGGGGCCCCAGCCGCACCGATGCATTGGTGTGGTTGAACACGGCCTGCACGCCCGCGATCAAGACGTAGACGTTGATCACGCTCTGTGAAAAGCCCAGCAAGAACGCTGGCGCCAGGATCACCACCGTCGAGATCACCGTTTCCACGCCATGGGTCCGGCTTCCGGAGATCCAGTCCATGTGTTCAGCGCTGTGATGGGTCGAGTGCAGTCGCCATCCAATGGCGGTCTCGTGATAGAAGCGATGCAGCCAGTACCTTCCGAAGTCGGTGATCAGCAAGAGCAGGAGCAGTGCGTAGCCGAACGGGAGCTGTCGGACCCAGCCGCGCAACGTGCCCTGTGCGGCGGGATTGATATCTGCAAGTGCACCGCTCACGCCATACAAGACGGCATAGACGAGAAACAACGTCACGCCAATGAGCAAGTGGCCTGTGACGAAGTACATGAAGTCGGTCTGCCAGTCTTTCCTGAAAACCGGCATTTCTGGCTTCAGGGGTCGAAGCTTTTCGATCGTGGTGAAAAGCAAGGTTGTCGCCAGCAAATCGAAGATCAACCAGTCAACCCCCAGATAGGGGACAACAGCCAGCTGCCCCGCAACAGGAAGCCAGCCATTGCCCGTTGCACTGACGCCCAACTTTGACCCCACAACGGCCACGGCCAACCAGAGCAATGCCCATGCAGACAGGCGTCGAACCCGTCCGAAGACAACGTTGAACAACGCCAAGGTTCCGCACAATGCCATCGCGCTCAGCAACACGATTCGCATCACATCGAAGCTCAGGTACTCACGCACCTTCGGCGTGCTGAGGAAATCCGGAAACTGGAACAACAACACGCCCAGCATGCTGAAGTTGGCCAGCACCAGTGCGATCATTCCGCTCACCATCCCTTTGCCCGATCGCAAAGGTCCATGCGACAGCGCGAGCTCGGCGCCCTTCTTGATCTCGTAGACGACCCCTTCGTACAAACAGGTCGGAAATTTCAGGGGGTTCATTTTTCCCTCACTCCCCAAAGCTCCATGCGCAACCCCGGAAACTCGCCCGCGACATGCAGCGCCAGCCCACCGTGCTTGACCATGTGCTCCCACAACGGACCGCGAGGATCGATCTGGAAGTAGACAAAGCCTGCATTGAAGGGAATCTGACGCGGCGGAACGGGCAAGGTCTGCAGCGGTATCCCCGGCAGATGGGACCGAATGAGCTCGGTCAACCTGTCGCTCGGCCCCACCTTGCAGCGGGCGGGAAACTGGCTCGCCAACTGCTCCGGCGGCGTGTGTGCCGCGACCGCAAACACCAGGCTGGAGAAGCCCTGCAACTCCGCGGGCTCGACGCTCGCAACGCGCACACCATTGGGTCTTGACGCCAAGGGGATGCTCTGGGCGCTTCGCACGAGCACGTCGTTCAGCAAGGCCTGCACATCCCCGATCAACTCCCTGAAGGAGAGGTACGGGTCGAGGTGTTGATAGGCAGGATGCGGTTGCGGGCGACGGGTGGTTCCGCGAACGAAGGTGGCCAACTCTCCGCTCAACGTGCGCAACGCGGTGTAGAGCATCTCTGGAGAGGTCTCACGCACCCGAAGCCAGTGCTCGAGCATGGGCTCGTAGCGGTTGAGGATCTGCAGCAGCAGGAAGTCGGACACTTCGGCAGTTTCGCTGGACTTGCCGTCGTTGCCACTCAGCCGGGCGGCCAAGGATTGCGCGCGCAGCTTGCACAAACCGTGCAGATTGGTGATCCAGTCCGCCAGCAAGGGGCTTGCGCCATAGCCTGCCACCGGTGGAATCAGGTGCGGGTCGACGGCGATGCTTCCGTCCGAGCGCAGCACCGTCACCTTCGCGAGCGGCAAGCCGATCCAGGCGTCGGTCAGTTCGCGTTGCGGCAGGAGACGCAGGCGCAGACGGGACAGTTGAACGGTCTTTGCACCCTGTCCGATCGAGTTGGCATCGCGCAGCTCCGCATCGAACACCGAAAACCGGGCCAATGACGACGCTGAGATGCCGGCGTCATCGAACGTCGTTTCTTCTCCATTGGGCGTCCGGATCGGCACCGCCAAGTGAATGACCTGCTCCAGATGCTCCGGCAAGATCGTGAGCGGCGCTGGCGGCAGCGTCTGGCCCGGTGCATCGAAGGGCGTGCCATCCGAGAAGATCCCCGCCGCGCTGGCCAGCACCAGCTTGCCCAGTGAGAGCGACTCCGCATCGATGCTGTAGTGGTTGAACCCCCAGTAAAAGGGAGTCAGCGAGGCGGCACGCTTGTGCGCCAGATGTTCGAGGTAGCGCTCCTGCTGTTGAAACAGCTGCGGACGCAGGAAGAGCCCTTCGCTCCAGGCGACTTTGTTGTACCAGCTCATGGGTTCGATCGTTGTGCTTTCGGGCCGCAGACGTGCTACTTGATGGGTGTCAGCTGGATGCCCTTGCCTTGAAGGGCGATCTCCAGCTTGACCTTGTTGGCGGGGATGACGGTGCGATACCAGGCGGCCTCGGGGGCAGGATCGACTTTCTGCACAAGGCGCCACTCGCTTTGTGCAAGCTCTCGATAGCCGGCGATCACGCCGATCACGCCGATCGCGGCGAGCTCGGGGTGCGACATGCGCCGGATCTTCTTGACCTCTCCGGGTCGCAGGATGAACTCATCGCGCACCAGAAGGTCGGTCCCCATCACGGTCTTGTCGCTGTTGTGCAGCGAGAAGTAATCGGCCGACTCGAAGGTTGCCTCCGACTTGAGCTCGTAGATGCGGACCATGATGGGTGCCGCCCTCCCCTTGTCGTCCGGGTTGACACCGGCTTCCGCAGTGACCGTGATATCGAGCTTGGTTTGCTCTCTTGGGTGTGAGAACTGCGCATATGCCAGCGAAGGCCCTGCCAACGCAACTGCCAATGCAAATCCCCACAGGCATGGAAACCCGGGACGCGACATCCACCTGGACAACCCGCGTCGGGACGCAACACTCCGGCACAGCCCTGGCATGTCGAGATTCATTTGGGAATCAAACTGAAAAAGGGAACGCAAAAGAACCGACTTCGATTCGCGCCTCCTCAACCCCCTTGCGCAAACCGAAGTCGAAAAGCCCCGGAAGGATCCGGGGCGAAGCGAAGGCTTCAGGACTCCTTGTTGCCCTTGATGTCGTAGCCCGCAGTGACGGCACCGCCGCTGCCGCCTTGTGCGTTCTGCACGGAGTACTCCTGCTTGATCTTGGAGAAGGAAAGGCGCACGCGCTCCTTGACACGCATCTCGTCCGAGTTCGAGCCGAAGGGCTGGATCGAGGTGATGATCACGTCGGAGAAGGTGAACTTCAGGTACTCCAGCGGGTTGCCGCCGGCCTTGCGAACCGTGAGCTTGGCCTCCTGCACGTGCTTGCCGGTCAGGCAGTACTTCATGAGGTTGGGACTCGAACGGTCGATGTAGTGGTCGAACTCGAGGTCTTCGACCGTCGCCTTGCCTGCGCCGCCGCCCGAGCCGGCGTGCATGGTGGATTCCTGGAAGGCTTTCCAGTTGAAGGCCAGAACCTCGATCTCGTTCTTGTGGTCCGAATCCTGCGATTCGCCTTCGATGCCGTTGATCTTCAGAAAAATGTCTTGTGACATGAGAAAACTCCCTGTATTTGAATTTGTCGGTAAATGACGAATGCACGAGCGCTCTTAATGGCGCGTCCTTGGAAATGCCGTGGCGTCTGCGCGCCACTTCCTCGAACAATTCGATGGCAGCCGGGTGTCAGGCCGCTTCCTTGAGCGACGGCAGCTTTGCAACCAGACGCAGAGAGACAGTCAGGCCTTCGAGCTGGAAATGCGGACGCAGGAAGAACTTCGCGCTGTAGTAGCCCGGATTGCCTTCGACGTCCTCCACCACGACTTCGGCAGCCGCGAGGGGTCGCCGGGCCTTGGTTTCCTGAGACGAATTCGCAGGATCGGCGTCGACGTAATGCATGATCCATTCGTTCAACCAGCGCTGCATTTCGTCGCGCTCCTTGAAGGAGCCGATCTTGTCGCGCACGATGCACTTCAGGTAATGCGCGAACCGCGTGCTGGCGAAAAGATACGGCAGCCGTGCGGACAGATTGGCATTGGCGGTCGCGTCCGGGTCCATGTACTCCTGTGGCTTCTGGAGCGACTGGGCTCCGATGAACGCGGCATGGTCGGTGTTCTTTCGATGCACCAGCGGAATCAGTCCGGCTTTCGCAAGCTCAGCCTCGCGGCGGTCGGAGATCGCGATTTCGGTCGGGCACTTCATGTCGAAGCCGCCGTCGTCGGTCGGGAAGGTGTGGCACGGCAAGTTCTCGACGGTGCCACCCGACTCCACGCCGCGGATCATCGTGCACCAGCCGTAGAGCTTGAAGCTGCGGTTGATGTTGACGGCCATGGCATAGGCCGCATTGCTCCATACGTAGTTGCGGTGATCGGCGCCTTCGGTTTCCTCTTCGAAGTCGAATTCGTCGACAGGATTGGTTTTCACGCCATAAGGCAACCGGGCCAGGAATCGAGGCATTGCCAGACCAACGTAGCGGGAGTCCTCGGTGTTTCGCAGCGAATTCCACGGTGCGTGCTCGAGGTTCGACGTGATCTTTGCGAGGTCGCGCGGATTCGCAAGCTCTTGCCACGACTCCATGCCGAGCAACGAGGGCGCCGATCCGGCGATGAATGGCGCGTGAGATGCTGCAGAGACCTTGGCGATTGCACCCAACAGCTCGACATCGGGCGGCGTGTGATCGAAGTAGTAGTCGGCCACCAAGCACCCGTAGGGCTCGCCGCCGAGCTGGCCGTACTCCTCTTCATAGATGCGCTTGAAGATCGGGCTCTGGTCCCAGGCGATTCCCTTGTGGCGACGCAGCGTGCGACGGACTTCGTCCTTGGAAACGTCCATGAAGCGGATCTTGAGCTTCTCGTCCGTCTCGGTGTTGTAGACCAGGTGGTGCATGCCTCGCCAGGCCGACTCGATCTTCTGGAAGTCTTCCTTGTGGAGCACGAGGTTGATCTGCTCCGACAGCTTGCGGTCAATCTCGGCAATGATGGCCTCGATGCTGCTGTAGGCGTCGTCGGTCATCGTTGCGGCGTTGACGAGCGCCTGCTCTGCCAGCGTCCTGACGGCCGCCTCGACGGCATCGCGCGCTTCGTCGGTCTTGGGCTTGAATTCCTTGTCGAGCAGGGCCGAGAAGTCGGTGGGGTCGGTGTAGCGCGTCGCCTCGGGCGCCTCGAGCACGTTGTCCATGAGGGTGGTCATCTGAAGTTCCTTGGTCTGAATGTCACGCGGCGGAATCGGACGCAGGTGCACCGTCCAGGTCGTCGGTGCGGGGTTTGGCGGATTTCGCCAGCGACTTCATCAGCGAAGGGTCTTGAAGCAGCTTGTTGACGAGGCTTTCGGCCCCTGCCTTTCCGTCCATGTAGGTCTGCAGGTTGGCCAACTGCGTGCGGGCTTCGAGGAGCTTGCTGAGTGGCTCTACCTTTCGTGCGACAGCGGCTGGCGAGAAGTCTTCGATGCTCTCGAAGGTGATGTCGACCATGAGCTGGCCTTCGCCCGTCAGCGTGTTGGGCACGGCGAATGCCACGCGCGGCTGGATGGCCTTCATCCGCTCGTCGAAGTTGTCGATGTCGATGTCGAGGAACTTTCTCTCGGGCACAGGAGGCAAGGCCTGCGTCGGCTTGCCGGACAGATCGGACAAGACGCCCATCACGAAAGGCAATTCGATCTTCTTTTCGGATCCGTAGATTTCCACGTCGTACTCGATCTGCACACGTGGTGCCCTGTTGCGGGCAATGAACTTCTGACTGCTGTTGTTGTTGGTGGCCATGAAAACTCCCTGGTGAAAAAGACAGACAAGAACCTGGCATCGCGCCTTTTCGGAGGCAACGACGCATCTCCTGCGCCAACGAGATGGCTCGCTGGACTCAGGCGAACTCGGTGTGACAGACGATGGCGCCTCCTCCTTGCAAAGCTGGGTTGGCGCTGTTACTCGGCTTCACGTCGGCAGTCATGCGCCGGATCTTTTGCCGCGCTTGAAGGGCATCCAGCCATTGCCGGGAAAGAATCGGCAGGAGACGTTGTTCGATGAAACCGATCAGACGGCGAGCCCCGGTTTCGTAGGCACCGCAGTGGCCGACGATTTCATTGAGCAGCGCAGGCGTGTAGTCCAACGCAATGTCATGCTGCGCATGCATGCGCTCGACCACGCGATCCAGGTGCAAGCTCACGATGTCGCGCAGTGCGTCCGGGGCCAAGGGCAGGTAAGGCACCACGGTCAACCGACCAAGGAAGGCCGCAGGAAAGACCGTTCGCAGCGCCGGCTGGAGTGCATCACGCAGGGCCTCGACATCGGGCGTCAACAAGGGGTCTTCGCTCAGAGCAGCGATGAGTTCAGCACCGGTGTTGCTCGTCAACAGGATCGTGGTGTTTCGGAAATCGACACGACGCCCTTCCCCATCTTCCATCCACCCCTTGTCGAACACCTGATAGAAGATCTCGTGCACATCCGGGTGAGCTTTTTCCACCTCGTCGAGCAGGACCGTGCTGTAGGGCTTTCGGCGCACGGCCTCCGTGAGCACGCCACCCTCACCGTAGCCGACATAACCCGGAGGCGCGCCTTTCAAGGTCGAGACCGTGTGCGACTCCTGGAACTCGCTCATGTTGATGGTGATGAGGTTCTGCTCACCACCATACATCGCCTCAGCCAGCGCCAATGCCGTTTCTGTCTTGCCCACACCCGAAGGGCCGGCCAGCAGGAATACACCCACCGGCTTGTTCGGATCCGTCAGGCGCGCCCGCGCCGTCTGCATGTGCTCCGCGATCGCTGCGAGCGCAGGCCCCTGGCCGATCACGCGCGCTTCCAGCCGTGATTGAAGCGCAACGACTGCCGCGACTTCGTCGGTGACCATCCGCCCCACGGGAATCCCGGTCCAATCGGCCACGATGCCCGCCACCACGGCCTCGTCCACCTGGGGAAAAATCAGAGGCAACTCCTTCTGGTGCGCGGCAAGCTCGAGTTCGAGGGCCTCCAGCTGCGCCGAGGATGCATCCCCCTCGGCGCAGCTCAGCTCTTTCGCCTCCTCCCTCTTCTTTGTCCGCAATCCATGAATCGTGCGAACCAGTGCAAGCTCGTCTTGCCATCGCACTTCGTGCAGGGTCAACGCCTGCTGCGCGGCATCGAGTTGAGATCGGGCGGCGTCGAGGCGCAGCGCTCTCGCATCACTCCCCTGGGCAACGACACCCTCCTGACCCAGCAGTTCGAGCTCGACCTGGAGGGCCGCGATGCGGTGCCGCCATTGCTCGACTTCAGAGGGCGGCGTGTGAAGCGACATGGCAACGCGCGCACATGCGGTGTCCACGAGACTGATCGCCTTGTCGGGCAGCTGGCGTGCAGGGATGTAGCGATGCGACAGCGTCACGGCGGCGCGCACAGCCTCATCGAGCACGAGCACGCCGTGGTGCTCGGCAAAGGTCGCGACAAGGCCACGCACCATCTCGATCGCAGCAATCTCGTCGGGCTCTGCCACCTGCAGCGTCTGAAAGCGTCGCGTCAGCGCCGGGTCTTTCTCGATGTGGCGCTTGTACTCGCTCCAGGTGGTGGCACCGATCGTGCGCAAGGTTCCTCGTGCAAGCGCTGGCTTGAGCAGGTTGGCGGCATCGCCGGTTCCGGATTGCCCGCCCGCACCGACCAAGGTGTGGACCTCATCGATGAAGAGGATGACAGGCTGCACCGACTTGCCCGCCTCTTCCAGCAAGGCCTTGAGGCGGGACTCGAACTCCCCGCGCATGCTTGCGCCGGCCAACAGGGCTCCGACATCGAGGCTCCACAGGCGGCAGTTCTTCAGATCGGGAGGAACCTCGCCTTGC
The DNA here is from genome assembly GCF_001591345.1 of Variovorax boronicumulans NBRC 103145. Classification (GTDB taxonomy): domain Bacteria; phylum Pseudomonadota; class Gammaproteobacteria; order Burkholderiales; family Burkholderiaceae_C; genus Variovorax; species Variovorax boronicumulans. The sequence continues at coordinate 27,792 of NZ_BCUS01000011.1, forward strand.
GCGATGGCTAACGCGAGCCCCTCGACCACCGCGGTCTTGCCGACGCCCGCATCTCCTGTGAGCAAGGGATTGTTCTGGCGGCGACGCAGCAGGATGTCGACCATCGTGCGGATCTCGTGTCCGCGCCCGATGACCGGATCGATCTGCCCTTGAGACGCGCGCTCGGTCAGATCCGTGCAGTAGCGCCGCAACGCCGACTTTCCATCCAACGCAGCATCGGCGAGCGCGGCGCTGGCTTCACCAGGCAGCGCTGATGGCAGACCGGAGCCATCGTGCGGTCCTTCCTGCCCTTCGGGAGAGCCGGCCACGATGGCACCAATGGCCTCCGTCAGTTGATCTGCGGGGATTCGCTGGAATGCAGGCGAGATGCCAAGAAGCCCGCGCCGCAGGTCAGGCGTCTGAAGCAGCGCAGCAAACAACCAAGCACCGCGCACGCAATGTGCGCCGAACTCGAGGCTCGAGAGCACCCAGGCGCGCTCGATGGCAGCTTCGATGTGACTGGAAAAATCGGTCAGCGAGGTGGCACCCGATGGCAAGCTGGACACGGCCGATGCGAAGTCGCTCTCGATGGCTTGCGCGTCGATCTGATAGTGCCGGCAGATGCGGTGCAGATCGCTGTCGTTGAGCTGCCAGAGCTGATGAATCCAGTGCGTCAGTTCGACATAGGGATTGCCACGCAGCTTGGCAAATGCAGTGGCGGATTCGATGCCGCGAAACAAGGTGAGATTGAGCTTGCCGAACAGCGCTCGCCGAGAGATCGTCATTGCGCGATCTGCCGTGCAGCGTGCACGCCCTGTTCGATCGAGTCGTCTGCGAGGCCCCCTGTTGCCGGGCAGATTCCTGCGTTCTTTTTCCCCACTTCGCGCCCCCCTATGCTTCTTGGAATGGGCGCGATTCTGGCGGCTCGCCGCGAGGCAAACACAGCACAGTTTCTACCAATGGTTAAACGAAAGACGGAGCCTATTGATCTGTGATGTTTGCCCGCCTCTCCTTACGTTCAGAGCACAAAGGAGGTAATTCACTAACAATATCGCGAGGGCGACAAGCAAGAAAAAACCCTCGAGTCCTTTCGGAAGCTCGAGGGCTTGATAAGGGTCTGACGTTTCTCGACGTCAGCGATCGCAATTACATGTTGTCGATCATGACCTGACCGAAGCCAGAGCAGCTCACTTGCGTCGCACCGTCCATCAGGCGCGCGAAGTCATAGGTGACCTTCTTGCTGGCGATCGATTTTTCCATCGAACTGATGATCAGGTCGGCCGCTTCGGTCCAGCCCATATGGCGCAGCATCATTTCGGCGGACAGGATCTCGGAACCCGGGTTCACATAGTCCTTGCCGGCGTACTTGGGGGCCGTGCCGTGGGTGGCTTCGAACATGGCGACGGTGTCGCTCAGGTTCGCGCCCGGTGCGATGCCGATGCCGCCAACCTGTGCGGCCAGCGCGTCGGAGACGTAGTCGCCGTTGAGGTTCAGCGTGGCAATCACGCTGTATTCGGCGGGACGCAGCAGGATCTGCTGCAGGAACGCATCGGCGATGCTGTCCTTGACGGTGATTTCCTTGCCCGTCTTGGGGTTCTTGAACTTCATCCAAGGGCCGCCGTCGATCAGCTCGGCGCCGAATTCCTTGGCGGCCAGGTTGTAGCCCCAGTCACGGAAGCCACCTTCGGTGAACTTCATGATGTTGCCCTTGTGGACCAGGGTCACGCTGGGCTTGTCGTTGTCGATCGCGTACTGGAAGGCCTTGCGCACGAGGCGCTCGGTGCCTTCGCGCGAGACGGGCTTGACGCCGATGCCCGAGGTGTTGGGGAAGCGGATCTTCTTGACGCCCATCTCGTCCTGCAGGAACTTGATGAGCTTCTTGGCCTTGTCGCTTTCGGCTTCGAACTCGATGCCGGCATAGATGTCTTCCGAGTTCTCGCGGAAGATGACCATGTTGGTCTTGTGCGGCTCGCGCACCGGGCTGGGCACGCCTTCGAAGTACTGGATGGGTCGCAGGCAGACGTACAGGTCGAGTTCCTGTCGCAGCGCCACGTTCAGGGAGCGGATGCCGCCGCCGACGGGCGTGGTCAGCGGGCCCTTGATGGACACCACGTAGTCGCGCACTGCATGCAGGGTTTCCTCGGGGAGCCAGACGTCGGGACCGTAGACCTTGGTCGACTTCTCGCCGGCGTAGACCTCCATCCAGTGAATCTTCTTCTTGCCGCCGTAGGCCTTGGCCACTGCGGCGTCCACCACCTTGAGCATCACCGGCGTGATGTCCAGCCCGGTGCCGTCGCCTTCGATGAACGGAATGATCGGCTGATCGGGCACATTGAGCGAATTGTCAGCGTTGACCGTGATCTTCTGGCCTTCGGTCGGGACTTTGATGTGCTGATAGCTGGACATGAGGGGGCTTGACTCCGGGAGTGACGTAATTCGAACGACTGTCTGCGAATTCAGACAGCGAGGGGGAATCGCTGTACAGCGCGCTAACAAATCGCTGTACATTTTAGACGCAACCCATCAGCGGACAATTGTCAACCGTAGGGCGATAGAGCCCGTTACTGGCTGACCTTCTGCTCGCCGGGAGGCGTTTCCAACCAATTCTCGATAGAGGAATCATCAATGAGCAAACTTCTCGCAGTCATGATCGCTGGCCTGTTCGCCGCTGGCGCGTACGCCCAAAACCCGGCCGGTACCACGCCCGAACAAGGCAACGCGACCAACAGCAAGCCGCAAGCTCGCGCTGAAGCCAAGAAGGAAGCCAAGCCTGCTGGCCAAGTGGCTCCCGCTGCTGGCGACATCGCCAAGACGCCTGAAGGCGGCGCCTTCGGGGCCGACAAGGCTGGCGTTGCCGGCGAAAAGCGCGCCAAGACCCGCGACGATCGTCGTCGCAACAAGGACGGCAGCGTGAAGCGCAAGGCCACGCAAGGCGGCACGCCTGACATGCCCGGCGCCAAGTAAGCTGGTCTGTCCCCCCTAAGAAAAGCGCTCTCCGGAGCGCTTTTTTTCGTTCGTAGTTTTGTTCAACCACTGTCAACCGGGGTTCTTGAGGTCCGTTGAATGGAGGCCTTCCGCAGGGAGGTGATCCATATCAACAATCTCAAAGGATTTCTCATGAACAAGCTGATCGCAGCCCTGGTCGCCGGCCTCTTCGCCGCCGGTGCATTCGCCCAAGCCGCCGAACCCGCGCCCGCAGCGCCGGCCGCTCCCGCCGTCCACAAGGCCAAGGCCAAGCACACGGTCAAGAAGCACAAGGTGCGCCACGTCTCCAAGGCCCACGCCGCCGCCAAGAAGGTGTAAGCTTTCGAGCTCCCGGCAATGCCCGCTTCAGCGGGCATTTTTATTGGTCACGGGCCGACCTCGTGTGTCGCAGCCCCGAAAGAGTCATCCGATGTTTCAGCGTCTCGCCGCGCTGCTTCTGGTGTCCGCGTCCTTCCTGGCGCCGGCCCACGCGCAGCAGCAAATCCAACCGCAACCCCAAACCGATCTGGCACGCACGCAGTTGTCGGTCGGCCTCTACAAGATCGATGCGCAGGTGGCGCAATCGCCCCGCGAGCGCGAGATCGGCCTGATGTTCCGCAAGACGATGCCGCAGGCCGAAGGCATGATCTTCGTCTTCGAGCAGCCGGCCACGCAGTGCTTCTGGATGCGCAACACCCTGCTGCCGCTGACCGCCGCCTTCGTGGCCGATGACGGCCGTATCGTCAACCTGGTCGACATGCAGCCGATGACCGAGAACTCTCATTGCTCCGAGGAGCCGGTGCGCTACGTGCTCGAGATGAACCAGGGCTGGTTCGCCAAGAAGAACATCAAGAAGGGGGCCAAGCTCGGCGGAGAGCTGTTCTCGGCCGCCAAGCGCTGAGCAATTGAGCGCCAGCAAAAAAGCCGACCCGCAGGTCGGCTTTTTTCATGGCGAGCGCCAGGTCCGGCTTCAGCCGAAGTTCTTCGCCGCGAAGTCCCAGTTCACCAGCTTGGCCAGGAAGGTTTCGACGAACTTCGGGCGCAGGTTGCGGTAGTCGATGTAGTACGCGTGTTCCCACACGTCCACCGTCAGCAGCGCGGTGTCGGCGGTGGTCAGCGGCGTGCCGGCGGCGCCGGTGTTCACGATGTCCACCGAACCGTCGGCCTTCTTCACGAGCCACGTCCAGCCCGAGCCGAAGTTGCCCACGGCCGACTTCACGAAGGCTTCCTTGAAGGCGTCGTAGCTGCCCCACTTGGCGTCGATGGCCTTGGCCAGCGCGCCGGTCGGGGCGCCGCCGCCTTGGGGCTTCATGCAGTTCCAGAAGAAGGTGTGGTTCCAGATCTGGGCGGCGTTGTTGTAGATGCCGCCGCTGGACTTCTTGACGATCTCTTCGAGCGTCATCGCTTCGAACTCGGTGCCCTTTTGCAGGTTGTTCAGGTTCACCACGTAGGCGTTGTGGTGCTTGCCGTGGTGGAACTCGAGCGTTTCCTTCGAATACTCGGGGGCCAGTGCGTCGATGGCGTACGGCAGGGGTGGGAGCACATGTTCCATGGTTTTTTCTCGTGGGTTGGTTGTGGGGAATGAAGGATTCTAGGAAGTAATCAGGGGGGCGGCGTCAGACGCGTTCCCGTCGCTCCGCCGGGCGTCACGGTCAGGTCGACCGAGCCATCCGAAAGGCGCGCGACCACCGCATCGCCGGCCTGCAGGCTGCCCGCGCTGACGACCGCGCGGCCTTCGCCGTCGGTCAGCAAGGCATAGCCGCGCTGCAGCACCAGGGCCGGGTCGAGCAGCCGCAGGCGCAGGGCCACGCGTTCGAGCCGCTCGCGCCGCTGCGTCAGCGAGCGCGCGAACTTCGTGGAGAAATCGGTGGCGATGGCCTGCGGCACCTGCGCCAATCGCTCCCGGCGCGACAGCACCGCGTAGTGCAGCCGCTGCGCGTGGTGCGCCAGCCGCAACTGCTGGCGCGCGACCAGGCCCGACGGGCGGCCCAGCCGCGCGGCCGCCTGGTCCAGCCGTTGGCCGAGCACGTCGAGCCGCCCGCCCAGCGCATCGCCGAGCCGCTCGTCGAGCAGGTCGAGCGCGCCGAGCCACAGGTCGCGCGGCGCGCTGACGAGTTCGGCGGCAGCCGTCGGCGTCGGCGCGCGCAGGTCGGCACAGAAATCGGCGATGGTGAAATCGGTTTCGTGCCCCACGCCGCTGATCACCGGCACGGGACTCTGCACGATGGTGCGCGCCAGCGTTTCGTCGTTGAAGGCCCAGAGGTCCTCGATGGAGCCGCCACCGCGCACCAGCAGGATCACGTCGACGGCCGGCTCCAGCGTGTAGAGCGACTGCAAGGCGCGCACCAGTTCGGCCGGCGCGTTGGCGCCCTGCACTGCCGCCGGCGCCAGCACCACGGGAATATGTGGGACGCGCCGCCGCAGCGCGGTCACGACGTCATGCAGCGCCGCGGCCCCCAGCGAGGTGACAACGCCCACGGCACGCGGCATGGAGGGCAGCGCGCGTTTGCGCGCCGGATCAAACAGGCCCTCGGCTTCGAGGCGCGCCTTGCGCTGCAGGAACTGCTCGAACAGCGCGCCCTGCCCCGCGCGCCGCAGGCTTTCGACCACCAGCTGCAGATCGCCACGCGGCTCGTACACCGCCAGCCGGCCACGCACCTCGACCTGGTCGCCGTCGCGCGGCGTGAAGTCGAGCAGGCCGGCCGCGCGGCGGAACATCGCGCAGCGCAGCTGGCCGGATTCGTCCTTGAGCGAGAAATAGCAATGACCGCTCGACGCACGCGAGAAACCAGAGATTTCCCCGCGCACCGAGACCGGGTTGAAGCGCGCATCGAGCGCATCGGCCACCGCGCGGCACAGCGCGCCCACGGCCCACACGCGCGGCCCGGGCGCGGCATTCAGCTCCCTGAAGCTCATCGCGCCCCTCCACCGCCGAGCGCCACTCTTCCACAACGGGCGCCGCGCCCCCCACTTTGGAGGGGTATGCTGGAACAGATGCACGAGTTCTCGTGCAAGCTGTTGATTTCATTAAAAAAAGTGCTGCTCAAAATTCAATCGATCTAACGGAAAGCCCGTCCCATGCGGGTTCGGCGGCATTGCGCGATGGGTTAATCACAAAGTTATCCACAGAATCTGTGCGTCCTTGCCGACACGCAAACAAGCCGCGAGCCGATGGTGGCTCGGTGGATAATCGCCGCGCATTTGCAGTCTACGGGCCGGAGGATTTTCTTGTTTTCCATCATTGTTGCCGCGGGCTGGCCAATCTGGCCATTGCTCGCCTGTTCGGTCATCGCACTCGCGCTGGTCATTGAACGTTTCACCAGCCTGAAGACCGTCAAGGTCTTGCCGCCGAAGCTGCTGGACGAGACCATCACCGTGTCGCGCGGCGCGGTTCCCGGCCCCGATGTCGTGACCAAACTGGAAAGCAACTCGATGCTCGGCCAGGTGCTGGCCGCCGGCCTGCGCGCGCTGAACGCCAACCCGCGCTGCACCGAAGACGACCTGCGCGCCGCCATGGAGGCCGCGGGCCGCACCGTGGCGCACAAGCTCGAACGTTACCTGCCGGCGCTGGCCACCATCGCCTCGGCGGCGCCGCTGCTCGGCCTGCTGGGCACGGTGATCGGCATGATCGAGATCTTCGGCTCGCAGTCGCCCGGCAGCGGTGCCGTCGGTTCGGGCAACCCGGCGCAGCTGGCGCACGGCATCTCGATCGCGCTGTACAACACGGCCTTCGGCCTGATCGTGGCCATTCCGACGCTGATCTTCTGGCGCTACTTCCGCAGCCGCGTCGACGAGTACCTGCTGAACCTCGAACTCTCGGGCGAGCGCTTCGCGCGCCACTTGAACGCACTTCGCAAATGACGGCCATCGCAGCAACCGACGGCCGCCACACCAGGGACACCACGGAACCGGCTTCGCCGGGCCGCAGGTGTCGCCCCCGGAAGGGGGTTGGCGTAGCGACACGAAGTGCGCGCAGCCTGGGGGTGAGCCTATGACTCGGGGCCGCATGCAGTTTCGCCACGGCGCGCGCGACGAGCCGGAGATCAACCTGATCCCGTTCATCGACGTGCTGCTGGTCGTGCTGATCTTCCTGATGCTGTCGACCACCTACAGCAAGTTCACCGAGATGCAGCTGCGGCTGCCGACCGCGGACGTCGACGCCCAGCGCGACTACCCGAAAGAGGTGATCGTGGCGGTGTCGGCCGACGGCCGCTACGTGATCAACAAGTCGCCGCTGGCGGACCGCAGCGTCGACACCGTGGCCGCCGCGCTCGGCGCCGCCGCCACCGGCGGCAAGGACAGCGTCGTGATCATCAGCGCCGACGCAGCCAGCCCGCACCAGGCCGTGGTGACGGTGATGGAGGCCGCACGCCGTGCCGGCCTGATGCAGATCACCTTCGCCGCCCAGTCGACGGCCCAGGCCGGTCACTGAGTGTCGACCGGCGCGCGGCTGCAGGATGCCTGGCTGCGCCGCGGTGCGCTGGCCTGCCTGCTGTGGCCGCTGTCGCAGGTCTACGGCGCCCTCTTTGCGCTGCGGCGCGCCTTCTACCGATGGGGTTGGCAGAAAACCGGACGCGTGCCGGTACCCGTGATCGTGGTCGGCAATGTGATCGCGGGCGGGGCTGGCAAGACACCGGTCGTGATGGCCGTCGTGCGCCACCTTCAGGCGCGTGGCCTGCGGGTGGGCGTGGTGTCGCGCGGCTATGGCCGCCGCACCGACGACTGCCGTGAGGTCCACGCCGACAGCGATCCGCAGGACGTCGGCGACGAACCCGCGCTGATCCACCATGCCACCGGCGCGCCGGTCTTCGTGGCCCGGCAGCGCATCGAGGCCGCACGCGCCTTGCTCGAGCAGCACCCGGCCACGCAGGTCATCGTCAGCGACGACGGCCTGCAGCATCTGGCGCTGGCGCGCGACATCGAGATCTGCGTGTTCGATGACCGCGGTGTCGGCAACGGCTGGCTGCTGCCGGCCGGCCCCCTGCGCGAGCCGTGGCCGCGCCATTGCGACCTGCTGCTGCACAGCGGCGAGCGGCCCGCCTTCGCCGATGGCTACACCGCCACCCGCGAACTGGCGCCGTACGCCCTCGCGAAGGATGGCCGACGCATCCCGCTCGAGACGCTCGCCGGCCAGCCCGTGATCGCGCTCGCCGCCATCGCGCGGCCGGAGGCCTTCTTCACGATGCTGCGCGCGCACGGCCTCACGCTCGCGGACACCCTCGCGCTGCCGGACCACCACGATTTCAGCGGCTGGCAACGACCAGCCGGTCCCGCCCTGCCCCTCGTCTGCACGGAAAAAGACGCCGTCAAGCTCTGGCACCAGGCGCCCGACGCGCTCGCCGTGCCACTGCACTTCGAACCCTCGCCGGCGTTCTTCGCCGCCCTCGACGCGAAGCTATCATCGCTCGATGGATACCAAGCTGCTTGAACTGCTCGTCTGCCCCGTCACCAAGGGCCCGCTGACCTGGAACGCCGAGAAGCAGGAACTCTGCTCGCGCAGCGCGCGCCTGGCCTACCCGGTGCGCGACGGCATCCCGGTGCTGCTCGAGAACGAGGCCCGCACGCTGTCCGACGAAGAGCTGGGCCTGTGAGCTTCACCGTTCTGGTGCCGGCCCGGCTGGCTTCGACGCGACTTCCCAACAAACCGCTGGCCGACATCGCCGGGCTGCCGATGGTCGTGCGCGTGGCACAACGTGCCCGCCAGTCCGGCGCCACCCGCGTGGTGGTGGCCGGCGATGACGCTTCCATCATCGACGCCTGCAAGGCGCACGGCGTCGAGGCCCTGCTCACCCGCCAGGACCACCCCAGCGGCACCGACCGGCTGGCCGAAGCCTGCGAACAGCTCGGACTCGACGGTGACGCGATCGTCGTCAACGTGCAGGGCGACGAGCCGCTGATCGACCCCGCGCTGATCGACGCCGTCGCCGCCACGCTGGCCGCGCGACCGCAGGCCGCGATGAGCACCGCCGTCCACGCGATCGACTCGCTGGCCGATTTCATGAACCCGAACGTGGTGAAGGCCGTGCTCGACGCACAAGGCCATGCGCTCTATTTCAGCCGCGCACCGATCCCCTGGTGGCGCGACGGTTCTTCGGGCGGTGCGGCGCCCACGGTGCTGCCCAGCCCCGCACCGCTGCGCCACATCGGCATCTACGGCTATCGCGCGGGCTTCGTGCGGCAATTTCCGTTGCTGTCGCCAGCACCCGTCGAAGCCACCGAAGCGCTCGAACAGCTGCGCGCGCTGTGGCATGGGCACCGCATCGCGGTGCATGTGAGCGATGTCGCACCGGGCCCCGGGATCGACACGCCCGAAGACCTGGCACGCGTGCGCGCCGTCTTCGCGGCCGGCTCGCCTGCGTGAGCTGCAGGCCGCCCCGAGGGAGACGGCGGCAATTTGTCACGGGGACGCATGCTATCCTCGATGCAATTCCGCCTCGGCGCGCCTGAGGGCGCGCATGGGGCGCGACACAAAATCTAAGAACCTTCCGAGGACACCATGAGACTTATTTTGCTGGGCGCGCCCGGAGCAGGCAAAGGCACGCAAGCGACCTTCATCTGCCAGAAATACGGCATTCCCCAAATCTCCACCGGCGACATGTTGCGCGCCGCGGTCAAGGCAGGCACCCCCCTCGGGCTGCAGGCCAAGACGATCATGGATTCGGGTGCACTGGTCAGCGACGACCTGATCATCAACCTCGTGAAGGAACGCATCGCGCAGCCCGACTGCAACGGCGGTTTCCTGTTCGACGGCTTCCCGCGCACCATTCCGCAGGCCGACGCCATGAAGGCGGCCGGCGTCAAGCTCGACTACGTGCTCGAGATCGACGTGCCCTTCGGCGACATCATCGAACGCATGAGCGGCCGCCGCTCACACCCGGCATCGGGCCGCACCTACCACGTCAAGTTCAATCCGCCGAAGGTGGAAGGCAAGGACGACGTGACCGGTGAAGAGCTGATCCAGCGCGAAGACGACAAGGAAGAGACCGTGCGCAAGCGGCTCGACGTCTACAGCCAGCAGACCCGTCCGCTAGTCGACTACTACTCGGCCTGGGCCAAGACCGACCCGGCCGCCGCGCCGAAGTACCGCGCCATCCAGGGCGTGGGCACGGTCGACGAGATCACGCAGCGCGCCCTGGCCGCACTGAACAGCTGATTCAGCGGCTGATTCGTCAGCCTCTTTCTCCTAGCCGCCCTCCGACTCCGGCAGGGCGGCCACTCCCAAGAGTTCAAGCACCAGCGCAACCCGCGCCTTCACCGGCGTGAGTGCGCCCGCATCCCGCAGCCCGTCACCGGGTTTCGGCAGGATGCGTCCGTTCGCGCAGCGTGTGGCGCGCAACACCACCAAGCCACCGTCCTGCGCCTTCAGCGCCGCGGCTTCCAGCGCGTGGTGCACGGTGCCGTTGCCGGTCGTGGCCACGACCAGGCCGCGCAAGGGCTCAGCCGACGGGAGCAGCAACGCCTCCACGATCGCACCGCTCGCGCCCGCGTGGCTCATGACGATCTCGACGCGGGGCCACGGCTTCGATACCGCCTCCAGCCGCGCCGCATCGAACGGCGCTCCCTGCGGCCACGCACGCACGCGCCGCACTTCACCCTCTTCCACATAGCCGACCGGCCCCGCATCGCCCGACGCGAAGGCATCGAGGCGGTAGGTGTGCACCTTCTGCACATCGAGGCCGCTGTGGATCGTGCCCGCGCACACCACGGTCACGCCCTGCGCGCCGGGCGTCGAGGCCACCGCTAGCGCGTCGCGCACGTTCTGCGGACCATCGGGCGACAGGGCCGTTGCCGGACGCATCGCGCAGGTCAGCACCACCGGCTTGGCCGGCGCGAGCACGTCGTGCAGGAAGAAGGCGGTCTCTTCCAGTGTGTCGGTGCCATGCGTGATCACGATGCCGGCCACATCAGGCTGCGCCAGCCAGTGCGCGCAACGCGCTGCCAGCTCGCGCCAGGTGTGGGCGTCCATGTCCTTGCTATCGAGTTGCGCGACCTGCTCCGCCACCAGCGTCACGCCGGCCGGCGCCTCGATGCCACCCAGCAGGTCCGCCACGGCCACCTGCCCGGCGGTGTAGCCGATGTTGTCGCCGCTGCTGGCGGCCTTGCCGGCAATGGTGCCGCCGGTGCCCAGCACGACCACGCGGCGCGTCCCGGACGAAGAGGAATGAGTCATGGCTTGTCAACTTTTGAAAACTGGTTAAAAATACAGGTACTGGATATCTAGCCAGTGCCGCAAGGAAACCACTATGCAGTTCGCAGTGAAGCTTACCGCCCGCCAGCAGCAGATCCTGGACCTGATCCAGGGCGCCATCGCACGCACCGGTGCGCCGCCCACGCGCGCCGAAATCGCCAACGAGCTGGGCTTCAAGTCGGCCAACGCCGCCGAGGAGCACCTGCAGGCCCTGGCCCGCAAGGGCGTGATCGAACTCGTCAGCGGCACCTCGCGCGGCATCCGCCTCAAGGGCGATGCGCTGCGCTCGCTCCACGAAACGCGCCACCGCGAAGGCAACCAGTTCTCGCTTTCGCTGCCCGGCATGGCCCAGCTCGCGCTGCCGCTCATCGGCCGCGTGGCGGCGGGTTCGCCCATCCTTGCGCAAGAGCACGTCGACCAGACCTACTACGTCGAGAACACGCTCTTCCAGCGCCAACCCGACTACCTGCTCAAGGTGCGCGGCATGTCGATGCGCGACGCCGGCATCATGGACGGCGACCTGCTTGCCGTGCAGGCCACGAAGGAAGCGCGCAACGGCCAGATCGTGGTGGCACGCCTGGGCGAAGAAGTCACCGTGAAGCGCCTGAAGCGCAACAAGCAGGTGATCGAACTGCACGCCGAGAACCCCGACTACCCGACCATCATCGTCCAGCCCGGCGAGCCCTTCGAGATCGAAGGCCTTGCGGTCGGCCTCATCCGCAACACGATGCTGATGTAGGCCCCGGGCCTGCTGCCCACACGCAGCAGCACCTCATCCGGCCGCGACAGGTGGCGGGCGTATGGCGCAAAGTCGCCATCACCCTGTCGTGGCCGATTCAAGAAATCCTGCCTGTGTTCAACCTCATACTTTTTTGGAGTTCACATGGGAATCGCCCTCCTCGCCATCGCCGACCTCTGGTCGCCCCTGCAATCGCTGGCCACCCGCTGGATGCCCGCCCGCCGCCCGTCGCACGGTGAGAGCGGCGACGCTGCCGCTGGCCTGCGCTACGTGTCCATCCGCCCCGCTTGCACGGCGCGCCCCGCTGGCGGCTCCGCACCTGCCAGTTCGCCATCCGCCGCCGCAGCACCCGCCCGTCCGCTGCGCGTGGTCCGCGTGGTCGACCGCCAAGGCACGCAGCGCGGCTGCGCCAACCGGGTCGTGATTTCCGGCCGCATGGCCGACGTGTGCGCTGAGCTCGACCGGCTCGCCGCACTGGAAGCCGCGGAAACAGGCAGCGGCGCGCCCCGCCCCAGCCACCTGCACTGAGAAGGTGCAAACGAACCCGCCGTGCCTGCGCACTCTGTGCGCCCCTCATGCGCACGGCGGATTCACGGGAATCGGCCTGAAACAGGCCTTCCGGCCGGCATCCGGCACCGGGTATCCAAACGTTCACACGTGCGACGTGCCGATGCTGCGAGGCACAATGGCATGCCATGAACATTGTGATCCTCGACGACTACCAGGACGCCGTGCGCAAGCTGCAGTGCGCTGCCAAGCTGGACGCTTACGCCGCCAAGGTCTACACCAACACGGTCAAAGGCATCGGTCAGCTGTCGGTTCGCCTCAAGGATGCGGACGTCATCGTGCTCATCCGCGAGCGCAGCCAGATCTCCCGCCAGCTGATCGAGAAGCTGCCCAAGCTCAAGCTGATTTCCCAGACCGGTCGCGTCGGCGGCCACATCGACGTCACGGCCTGCACCGAACGCGGTGTGGCGGTGGCCGAGGGCTCGGGCTCGCCGCAGGCGCCCGCCGAACTCACCTGGGCGCTGATCATGGCGGCCATGCGCCGCCTGCCGCAGTACATCAGCAACCTCAAGCACGGGGCCTGGCAGCAGTCGGGCCTCAAGTCGGCGTCGATGCCGCCGAATTTCGGCGTGGGCTCGGTGCTCAAGGGCAAGACGCTGTGCATCTGGGGCTACGGCCGCATCGGCCAGCTGGTGGCGCGCTACGGACAGGCCTTCGGCATGCAGGTGGTGATCTGGGGCCGCGAGGCCAGCTGCGCCAAGGCGCGCTCCGACGGCTTCCAGGTGGCGCAGAACCGCCACGAATTCTTTGCCGCCGCCGACGTGCTGTCGGTGCACCTGCGGCTCAACGAGGACACCCAGGGTCTCGTCAAGCTCGAAGACCTCTCGCGCATGAAGCCGACGGCGCTGTTCGTCAACACCTCGCGCGCCGAGCTGGTCGAGGCCGACGCCCTGTTGGCTGCGCTCAACCGCGGCCGTCCCGGACTGGCGGCCATCGACGTGTTCGAGAGCGAGCCGCCGCTGCAGGGCCATGCGCTGCTGCGCCTCGAGAACTGCATCTGTACGCCGCACATCGGCTACGTCGAGCAGGAAAGCTACGAAAGCTACTTCGGCCAGGCGTTCGACAACGTCGTGAGCTTCATCAAGGGCAATCCCACGAACATCGTGAACCCCGGCGCGCTGCAGGTCCGGCGGTGAACGCATGAGCCGGCCCGCGCCGCAGCGAGGCGCGCTCTGGGCGCTGCTGGCCGGCAATTTCGTGATCGGCACGGGCGTGATGGTCGTGCCGGGCACCCTCAATGAGATCAGCGCCTCCTTGGCCATCAAGGTCGCCACCGCAGGCCAGCTGATCAGCGCGGCCGCCTTCGTGATGTGTCTGGGCGCCCCGCTGCTGGCCGCCGCGGTCGCCGGCTGGGACCGCCGCAAGCTGCTGGCCCTCACCCTGCTCTGGTACGCCGCGGGGCACGTCGCCGCGGCGCTCGTGCCCAGCTTCGGCGCGCTGCTGCCGGTGCGCATGCTGACGGTGATCGCGCCCGCCATCTTCACGCCCCAGGCCGCGGCCTGCGCCGGCATGCTGGTGCCGCCCGAGCAGCGCGGGCGCGCCGTCACCTTCGTCTTTCTCGGCTGGTCGGTGGCCTCGGTACTGGGCCTGCCGATCGGCGCGCTGATCGGCGGCCACCTGGGCTGGCGCATGGCCTTCATGGCCATCGCGGCGCTCAGCGTCGTGAGCGCCGCCTCGGTCTGGCTCACGCTGCCCAACGGCATCCGGCCCGCCGCGCTCACGGCCGCCGCCTGGTCGCGCGTGCTGCGCAGCCCGGTGCTGATGGGCATCGTGTCGGTCACGGCGCTGCAGGGCGTCGGCCAGTTCGTGCTGTTCAGCTATTTCGGCCCGCTGCTCAAGCAGGGCTTCGGCGCCGATGCCAACACGCTGAGCCTGATGTGGGCGCTGTTCGGCGCCTTCGGCCTGTTGGGCAACATGGTGGTGAGTCGCTACATCGACCGCGTCGGCGCCGGGCGCATGGTGCTCCTGACGACCGGGCTGATCGCGCTGAGCCTGCTGCTGTGGCCGCTGGCCAGCACGCTGGCATGGCTCGCCGTGGTGCTCGTGCCCTGGGGTCTGGGCTGCTTTGCCACCAACTCCTCGCAGCAGGCGCGCCTCGTGGGGCTGGCGCCCGCCCTGGCGCCGGGCTCGGTGGCGCTCAACAGCTCGGGCATCTACATCGGCCAGGCCCTGGGTGCGGCGCTGGGCGGCTGGCTGCTGGCGAACGACGCCACCGAGTGGATGAGCCGGGTCGGTTTTGCACTGATGTTGCTGGCGATGGGACTGAGCATCGCCATCGACCGCAGCCGCCGCCCGGCCTGAATCCGATGCCCCGCGTAACACCCGGGGCGCGGGCCTCCCGCGAGATTGCAAAATCGGAGCTTTCGTCCGTGTCGCGCACCCGCGCCGGCGCGGCCGCCCCAGACACCCACCAACCCATGAGAACCCTGATCCCATGACAGTGAACTACCCCCGAATCGGCGTGATCGGCGCCGGCGCCATGGGGCGCGGCATCGCGCAGATCGCCGTCCAGGCCGGCAGCGAAGTGCTGCTGCTCGACAGCTTCGCAGACGCCGCCGAGCGTGGCCGCGAGGCCCTCGCCGCCCAATGGAACAAGCTCCACGAGAAGGGCAAGATCGACGCCCCCACGCGCGACGCCTACGTGGCGCGCGTGAAGGCGGTCGACGGCATGCAGGCGCTCGCGGGCTGCGACCTCGTGGTCGAGGCGGTCGTCGAAAACCTCGAGGTCAAGCGCACGCTGTTCCGCGAGCTCGAAGACGTGGTCGCGCCCACGGCCACGCTGGTCACCAACACCTCGTCGCTGTCGGTCACGGCCATCGCGGCCGGCCTGCAGCACCCCGCGCGCTTTGCGGGCTTTCACTTCTTCAACCCCGTGCCGCTGATGAAGGTGGTCGAGGTGGTGGCGGGCTTCAAGACCTCGCCCGAGGTCTGCCAGAAGCTGGCCGGCTATGCCACGCAGATGGGCCACAGCGCCGTGCAGGCGCAGGACACGCCCGGCTTCATCGTCAACCACGCGGGCCGCGGCTACGGCACCGAGGCGCTGCGCATCGTCGGCGAAGGCGTGGCCGACTTCGCCACCATCGACCGCATCCTGAAGGACCAGGCGGGTTTTCGCCTCGGCCCGTTCGAGCTGCTCGACCTCACGGCACTCGACGTGTCGCACCCGGTGATGGAGTCGATCTACCACCAGTACTTCGAAGAGCCGCGCTTCCGACCCAGCGTGATCACCGCGCAGCGCCTGGCCGCCGGCGCGCTGGGCCGCAAGACCGGCGAAGGCTTCTACCGCTACGACAACGGCGTGATGCAGCAAACGCCCGAAGCGCCGGCGCCGGTGATCGAAGGCACGCCCGCGGTCTGGGTGTCGCCGCGCGCCGCGCGCCGCGCCGAGCTGCTGCGCCTGGTGAACACGCTGGGTGCGCAGATCGACAGCGGCAGCGCTCCCGCACCGCAGTCGATCATCCTGGTCGCGCCGCTGGGCTTCGACGTGACGACGGTCGCGGCCGTCGAGCGGCTGGACGCCACGCGCACCGTCGGCATCGACATGCTGATCGACGACGCCGCCACCAAGCGCCGCGTGCTCGCCACCAACCCGGCCACGCGCCGCGACGTGCGCGACGCCGCGCATGCCCTGTTCGCGCGCGACGGCAAGGCCGTGAGCGTCATCCGCGACAGCGGCGGCTTCGTCACGCAGCGCGTGATCGGCGCCATCGTCAACATCGCCGCCGACATGTGCCAGCAGCGCGTGTGCACGCCGGCCGACCTCGAGACCGCCGTGCAGCTGGGCCTGGGCTATCCGCGCGGCCCGCTCGCCATGGGCAACCTCTACGGACCGACCAACATGCTCGAGGTGCTGTTCAACCTGCAGACCGTGTATGGCGACCCGCGCTATCGCCCGAGTCCGTGGCTGCGCCGCCGCGGCGCGCTGGGCCTGAGCCTGTTGCACGAAGAAGAATAAGCACGCACACCATGACCGCCGAACTCAAGAGCACCAGCGAAGGCAGCACCATGGTGCTGACCATCGTCAACCCGACCCAGCGCAATGCACTGGGCCCCGAGATCTATGCCGCCGGCATCGAGGCGCTGAACGGCGCCGAGAGCAGCGACGAGATCCGCAGCGTCGTCATCGTGGGCGAAGGCGCCTGGTTCTGCGCCGGCGGCTCGCTGCAGCGGCTGCTGGCCAA
Source organism: Variovorax boronicumulans NBRC 103145 (assembly GCF_001591345.1). Lineage (GTDB taxonomy): Bacteria > Pseudomonadota > Gammaproteobacteria > Burkholderiales > Burkholderiaceae_C > Variovorax > Variovorax boronicumulans. The sequence continues at coordinate 44,410 of NZ_BCUS01000011.1, forward strand.
CCGCCAGCTCGACCGCTCGGTGCAGGCCGAGAGCATCGAGGGCCTGCACAACTGGATCGACTCGATCCGCACCTTCCCCAAGCCGGTGATCGCGGCCGTCGAGGGCGCGGCGGCCGGCGCCGGCTTCTCGCTCGCGCTGGCCTGCGACTTCGTCGTGGCCGCGCGCGACGCCGTGTTCGCGGCCTCGTACAGCAACGTGGCGCTGTCGCCCGACGGCGGCCTCAGCTGGCACCTCGGGCAGGCGCTGCCGCGCCAGCTGGCGAGCGAATGGCTGATGAACGGCGAGCGCATCGAGGCCGCGCGCCTGCATGCCTTCGGCCTCGTCAACGAGCTCACCGACAGCGGACAGGCGCTGGCCGGTGCGCTGGCCCTGGCCACCCGCCTGAACGCGCGCGCGCCGAACTCGCTGGCCAGTATCAAGGAGCTGCTGAGCGACGCGCGCGGCGCCACGCTGGCGTCGCAGCTATCGCAGGAGCGCGATCATTTCGTGCGCAACCTGCACCACGCGAACGCGGGCATCGGCATCGCCGCGTTCCTCGACAAGACACCGCCACGCTACGAGTGACGCCTGACGGCGTCGCTCTTGAGACACCCCACAGCTTTTCAGTCGCCGAGAGGACAGACCATGGACGACCCCATTCTTACCATCGAAGAACGTGAAGCGATCAACAGTGGTCGCTGGTTTTCTTCCCTATCTCCATCGCTACGGCACGACATCCTCCGATGCGCCTTTGTCAAACGCTACAAGGACGGCGACCTGCTCGCCGCGCGCGGCGACCCGCCCGAGCACTGGATCGCCTGTGCCAAGGGGGCGTTGCGCGTGAGCTCGACCGCGGTGTCGGGCAAGCAGGTGACGCTGACCTACGTCGAACCGGGCATCTGGTTCGGCGACGTGGCGATGTTCGACGGGGAACGGCGCACGCACGACACGTACTCGCACGGCGACACCACCGTGCTGTGCGTGGCGCGGGCCGACTTCCAGAAGATCCTGGCCACGCACGTCGAGCTGTACGAAGCGCTGATGCGGCTGCAGGCGCGCCGCATCCGCACGCTGTTCGGGCTGGTGGAAGACCTCAACACCCTGCCCTTGCGCGCACGCCTGGCCAAGCAGCTCATCCATCTGGTGCGCAGCTACGGTGTGCCCAACCTGGACGACGGCAGCCAGACGCGCATCGGCCTGCAACTGGCGCAGGAAGAACTCGCGCAGCTGCTCGGCGCCTCGCGCCAGCGGGTCAACCAGGAACTCAAGACGATGGAGCGCGAGGGCACCATCCGGATCGAGCCGGCCGGACTGGTCGTGCTGGACCGCTCGGCGCTGATGCACATCTCTGAAGCAGACAACTAAAAAGATTCGACATGAGCCAGGACTTCTCCAGTTTCATCGGCACCCGCGCGGTGTCCCAACAGCACACCTTCGACGTGGACGCGCTCGCGGCCTGGCTCGAAAAGAACCTCGAGGGCTTCCAGGGTCCGTTGACGGTCGAGATGTTCAAGGGCGGCCAGTCGAACCCGACCTACAAGCTCGTCACGCCCACGCAGAGCTACGTGATGCGCGCCAAGCCCGGTCCGGTCGCCAAGCTGCTGCCCTCGGCCCATGCGGTCGAGCGCGAATACAAGGTGATGCGCGGCCTGCAGGGCACCGACGTGCCCGTGCCGCGCATGCACTGCCTGTGCGAAGACGAGGCCATCATCGGCCGCGCCTTCTACATCATGGAGTTCATGCAGGGCCGCGTGCTGTGGGACCAGTCGCTGCCCGGCTTCAGCAACGCCGAACGCGCCGCCTACTACGACGAGATGAATCGCGTCATCGCGGCGCTGCACACGGTCGACTTCGCCGCCCGCGGCCTGGGCGACTATGGCAAGCCCGGCAACTACTTCGAGCGCCAGATCGGCCGCTGGAGCAAGCAGTACAAGGCCTCGGCCGATGGCGCCGGCGAACTGTCGCAGCCCATCGAGGCCATGGTGCGCCTGATCGACTGGCTGCCCGCCCACATGCCGGCGAGCGCACGCGACGAGAGCAAGGTCTCCATCGTGCATGGCGACTACCGCCTGGACAACGTGATGTTCCACGCCACCGAGCCGCGGATCATCGCGGTGCTCGACTGGGAGCTCTCCACGCTGGGCCATCCGCTGGCCGACTTCAGCTACCACTGCATGTCGTGGCACATGCCCCCCACCACCGGCCGCGGCATCGGCGGCGTGGACGTGGCGGCGCTGGGCATTCCCACCGAGAGCGAATACATCCGCCGCTACTGCGAGCGCACGAGCATCAGCACGCCCGAGGCGCTGGCGCCCGACTGGAATTTCTACCAGGCCTACAACCTGTTTCGCATGGCCGCCATCCTGCAGGGCATTGCGAAACGCGTCGAAGCCGGTACCGCATCGAGCGAGCAAGCCGTGGCGTCCGCCCGTGGCGCACGGCCGATGGCCGAGATGGCCTGGCAATTTGCCCAAAAGGCATAGCCAGCCCTCCCCCTTAACCCCACCAGGAGACAGCATGGATTTCGAATATTCGGCCAAAACCAAGGAGCTTCAGAAGCGCGTTCTCGCCTTCATGGAAGACCACATCTACCCGGCCGAAGCCGAGTACAGCGCCGAACTGGCCGCCAACACGGTCGCCGGCAAGCGCTGGAGCGCCCTGCAGACCGTCGAGAAGCTCAAGGCCAAGGCCAAGGCGCAAGGCCTGTGGAACCTGTTCCTGCCGGTCGACAGCGCCTCGGCCTCCGGCTATGAGGGTGCGGGCCTGACCAATCAGGAATACGCCCCGCTGGCCGAGATCATGGGCCGGGTGCCATGGGCCTCCGAAGCCTTCAACTGCTCGGCCCCCGACACCGGCAACATGGAAACCATCGCCCGCTACGGCTCGGAAGAGATCAAGGCGCGCTGGCTCAAGCCGCTGCTCGAAGGCCAGATCCGCTCGGCCTTCGCGATGACCGAACCCGACGTCGCCTCCAGCGATGCCACCAACATCGCCACCCGCATCGAGCGCCAGGGCGACGAGTACGTCATCAACGGCCACAAGTGGTGGATCTCCGGTGCCGCCGATCCGCGCTGCGCCGTGTTCGTCACCATGGGCAAGACCGACCCCGAGGCGCCCAAGCACTCGCAGCAGAGCATGGTCATCGTGCCGGCCGATGCCAAGGGCATCCGCATCGTGCGTCCGCTGAACGTGATGGGCTACGACGACGCGCCGCACGGCCACGTCGAGATGTACTTCGAGAACGTGCGCGTGCCCGTCGGCAACATCCTGCTGGGCGAAGGCCGCGGCTTCGAGATCGCCCAAGGCCGCCTTGGCCCCGGACGCATCCACCACTGCATGCGCCTGATCGGCCTGGCCGAGCGCGCGCTCGAACTGATGTGCAAGCGCGCCTCGTCGCGCGTGGCCTTCGGCAAGACCGTCGCCTCGCAGACCGTCACGCAGGAACGCATCGCCGAAGCGCGCTGCAAGATCGACATGGCCCGCCTGCTCACGCTGAAGGCCGCCTGGCTGATGGACGTGGCCGGCAACAAGGTCGCGCGCACCGAGATCGCCATGATCAAGGTGGTGGCGCCCACCATGGCCTGCCAGGTCATCGACTGGGCCATGCAGGTCCACGGCGGCGGCGGCATGTGCGACGACTTCCCGCTGGCCTCGGCCTATGCGCAGGCACGCACGCTGCGCTTTGCCGACGGTCCGGACGAAGTGCACCGCAACGCGATCGCCAAGTGGGAGCTGGGCAAGTACGCCGCCGACAAGTCGGGTGCCACCGCCGACGCGCCTGTCACGCGCTTCTGATCCGGAAAAAAGAAAGGGCGCGATCGCCGCGCCCTTCTCTTTCCAATCTGGCCATGCCGCCTACGCCTTGCGCGTCGGCGGCATTTTTATTTACCGCATTCGGTCAGAGCTTCTTCTGCAGGAAGACGGCGTGGCCGAATTCCGGGTCGAGCTGGTAGCTGACGAAGCCCTCGCGCTCGTAGCTGCGCAGCGCGGGCGCGTTGCCCGACAGCACCTCGAGCGTGAGCTTGCAGGCGCCGCGCCGGCGGGCTTCCTGCTCAACCTGCGCGAACATCTGCTGCGCCACGCGCTGGCCGCGGTGGCTGGCGCGCACGACCACGTCGTGCACATTCACCAGTGGCTGGCAGGCGAAGGTCGAAAAACCTTCGATGCAGTTGATCAGGCCGACGGGCGTGTCGCCGTCGAAGGCCAGCACGCTGAACGCCTGCGGACGCGCCGCCAGCGCGGCAGGCAGGCCTTCGCGCACCGATGCGGGCAACGGCGTGCCGCCGCCGGCGGGGTCGCGCGCGTAGCTGTCGAGCAACTCGACCAGCGCCGCCGCTTGCAGCGGATCGCGGTAGTCGGCCAGGCGGATTTCGATGCGGCCCGCCGTCGTCATGTGGCGGGCTTGAGCGTGGCCGCGAGGCGCTCGGCGCAAGACTGCGATTGCTTCGGATCGCGCGCCTCGACCATCACGCGCACCAGCGGCTCGGTGCCACTCGCACGGATCAGCACGCGGCCCGCATCGCCCAGTTCGGCTTCGATGCGCTTGGTTTCGCTGGCGAGCGCCTGGTTGCTCTTCCAGTCCTGGCCGGGCGCGAGGCGCACGTTGATCAGCGTCTGCGGGAACAGCGTGACGCCTTCGAGCAGTTGTGCCACCGTCTTGCCGCTGCGCACGCAGGCCTGCAGCACCTGCAGCGCGCTGACGATGCCGTCGCCCGTGGTGTGGCGGTCGAGCGCCAGCAGGTGGCCGGAGCCTTCGCCGCCGAGCAGCCAGCCGCGCTTGTCGAGCTCCTCGAGCACGTAGCGGTCGCCGACCTTGGCGCGCACGAACTCGATGTCCTGCGCGCGCAGGGCCATCTCGACGGCCTTGTTGGTCATCAGCGTGCCGACCACGCCCGCCGGCTTCTCGCCGCGCGCGACGCGTTCGGCCACCATCAGGTACAGCAGCTCGTCGCCGTTGAACAGGCGGCCGCTGGCGTCGACCAGCTGCAGCCGGTCGGCGTCGCCGTCCAGCGCGATGCCGTAGTCCGCCTTCTGCGCCGTCACCGTGGCAACCAGTGCCTCGGGATGCGTGGCGCCGAAACCCTTGTTGATGTTGAGCCCGTCGGGCGCACAGCCGATGCTGGTGACGTCCGCGCCGAGTTCGTGGAACACGTTTGGCGCCACCTGGTAGGCCGCGCCGTGGGCGGCATCGACCACCAGCTTCATGCCGCGCAGCGACAGGTCGTTGGCGAAGGTGCTCTTGCAGAACTCGATGTAGCGGCCGTCCGCGTCGTTGAGGCGGCGGGCCTTGCCCAGGTTGGCCGAATCCACCCAGACGGGCTCTTCTTCGAGCGCGGCCTCGACGGCCAGCTCCCAGGCGTCGTCGAGCTTGGTGCCCTGCGCGCTGAAGAACTTGATGCCGTTGTCGGGAAAGGCGTTGTGGCTGGCGCTGATCACCACGCCCAGGCTGGCGCGCTGGGCGCGCGTGAGGTAGGCCACGCCCGGCGTGGGCAGCGGGCCGAGCAGCACCACGTCGACGCCGGCGGAGTTGAAGCCCGACTCGAGCGCCGACTCGAGCATGTAGCCCGAGATGCGGGTGTCCTTGCCGATCAGCACCGTGGGACGGGCCTGGGTTTTCTTGAGCACGCGGCCGACGGCGTGCGCGAGGCGCAGCACGAAATCGGGGGTGATGGGCGATTGGCCGACCGTGCCGCGGATGCCGTCGGTGCCGAAATACTTACGGGTCATGTTGTTGCTCTTTGAAGGTGTTCTTGCGGTGCTTCCGCGCGCATGGCACGCCATACGGCGAGGGCGGCGACGGTGTCGCGAACGTCGTGCACCCGCACGACCGCTGCACCCCGGTCCACGGCCAGCACGGCGGCTGCCACGCTGGGCACGGTACGCCCGGATGCATTGTCGATGCCGGTGACGGCCCCGATGGAGGACTTGCGGGACCAACCTAGCAACAAGGGGTAACCGGTTGCCAACAATTCCCGCTGTCGGCCGAGGAGTGCGAAGTTCTGCGCCACGCTCTTGCCGAAACCGACGCCCGGATCGAGCGTGATGCGCGCAGGGTCGATACCCAGCGCCGTCAGGGGCGCCAGTTGTGCGTCCCAGAAAGCCAGCACCTCGGGAATCACGTCGCCCTGCATCGGCAGCGCCTGCATGGTCTGCGGGTCGCGGTGCATGTGCATCAGGCAGATGCCGCAGGTCGGGTGCGCCGCCACGGCCTCGCGCGCGCCGGGTTGGCGCAGCGCCCAGATGTCGTTGACGATGTCCGCGCCCAGGTCGAGCACGGCGCGCATCACCTCGGGCTTGTAGGTGTCGATGGACAGCGGCACGTTCAGCTTCACCGCCTCGCGCACCACGGGCAGCACGCGCGCCAGCTCGGCGTCCAGCGGCACGGCGGGGCTGCCGGGGCGGGTCGATTCACCGCCGATGTCGAGGATGTCGGCGCCCTCCTTCAGCAGCTGCTCGCAGTGCTTCAGCGCCGTCTCGGTCGACGCGTGCGCGCCGCCATCGGAGAAGGAATCGGGCGTGACGTTGACGATGCCCATCACGCGCGGCTGCGCGAGGTCAATCCTGAAACGCGAGGTCTGCCAAACCGCACCATCTGGCTCACCATGGAAAACGGGGCCAGGGGCCCCGTTTTTGCTTGATTTCAAGCCCACCTCAAGCGGCGGTCGGCGCCGGGTCAGGATTGACGGCCGGCGTGCCACCACTGCCGCCGCTGCCCGAAGGCGGAATGCGCGGCGTCCAGTCCTTGGGCGGACGCGGTGCGCGGCCGGCCATGATGTCGTCGAGCTGTTCGCTGTCGATGGTTTCCCATTCGAGCAGCGCCTTGGCCATGGCGTGCATCTTGTCGCTGTTCTCTTCGATGAGGCGGCGCGCCAGGGCGTACTGCTCGTCGATGATGCGGCGCACCTCGCCGTCGACCTTTTCCATGGTCTGTTCGCTCATGTTCGTGGTCTTGGTGACCGAGCGGCCCAGGAACACTTCGCCTTCGTTCTCGGCATAGACCATCGGGCCCAGCGCGTCGGTCATGCCGTAGCGCGTGACCATGTCACGGGCGATGGAGGTCGCGCGCTCGAAGTCGTTGCTGGCGCCGGTGGTCATCTGGTGCATGAACACTTCTTCGGCGATGCGGCCGCCGAACAGCATGCTGATCTGGTTTAGCATGTACTCGCGGTCGTAGCTGTAACGGTCCTGCGACGGCAGGCTCATGGTCACGCCGAGGGCGCGGCCACGCGGAATGATCGTGACCTTGTGGACCGGGTCGCACTTGGGCAGCAGCTTGCCGATGAGGGCGTGGCCGGACTCGTGGTAGGCCGTGTTGCGGCGCTCTTCCTCGGGCATGACCATGCTCTTGCGCTCGGGGCCCATGAAGATCTTGTCCTTGGCCTTCTCGAAGTCCTGCATCTCGACCACGCGCGCATTGCGGCGGGCGGCCATCAGGGCGGCTTCGTTGCACAGGTTGGCCAGGTCGGCACCCGACATGCCGGGCGTGCCGCGGGCAATGACGCTCGGGTTCACGTCCTGGCCCAGCGGGACCTTGCGCATGTGGACGGCCAGGATCTGTTCGCGGCCGCGGATGTCGGGCAGCGTGACGTACACCTGACGATCGAAACGGCCCGGACGCAGCAGAGCAGCGTCCAGGATGTCCGGGCGGTTGGTGGCAGCCACGACGATCACGCCGAGGTTGGTTTCGAAGCCGTCCATCTCGACCAGCATCTGGTTGAGGGTCTGCTCGCGCTCGTCGTTGCCGCCGCCGAGGCCGGCGCCGCGCTGGCGACCCACCGCATCGATTTCGTCGATGAAGATGATGCAGGGCGCGTTCTTCTTGGCGTTCTCGAACATGTCGCGCACGCGGGCCGCACCCACGCCGACGAACATTTCAACGAAGTCGGAACCCGAGATCGAGAAGAACGGCACCTTGGCTTCGCCGGCGATCGACTTGGCCAGCAGCGTCTTGCCGGTGCCCGGAGGGCCGACCAGCAGCAGGCCGCGCGGAATACGGCCGCCGAGCTTCTGGAAGCGTTGCGGGTCTTTCAGGAAGTCGACGACTTCACGGACTTCTTCCTTGGCTTCGTCGCAGCCTGCGACGTCGGCGAAAGTCACCGTGTTGTTGTTCTCGTCCATCATGCGGGCCTTGCTCTTGCCGAAGCTGAACGCCCCGCCCTTGCCGCCGCCCTGCATCTGGCGCATGAAGTAGATCCACACGCCGATCAGCAGCAGCATCGGGCCCCAGCTGACCAGCAAGGTCATGAGGAGCGAGCCTTCTTCGCGCGGCTTGACGTCGAACTTGACGTTGTGGTCGATCAGGTCGCCCACGAGGCCGCGGTCGAGGACCGTGGCGGTCGTGCGGATCTTGCGATCGTCGTTGGTGACGGCGACGATCTCGCCGCCGCCGGCGCCTTCAGGAATGATGGCGCTCTTGATCTGGTTGTTGCGGACCTGATCCAGGAACTCGGAATAGCTCACCGTTCCCGAGCCGACGCCACCGCGGGTGTCGAACTGCTTGAACACAGTGAACAACACCATGGCAATGACGAGCCATACGGCAACTTTGGAAAACCACTGATTGTTCAAACGAAGCTCCAGTCGAAAGCGCGTGACGGGAATATGAAATACGCGCTGAGGGTACGCAATTGCGCCCCATTTTAGGCTTTTCAAGCTGCGAAAAGCGGACATTTCCCTATAGCAGCCATAGGCTGACAAGGGTTTGCGCCCCTGGAGGGCACCCCACGGCAAGGTATCAATGCGTATCGAGCGCCTTCAATCCCCTGCCGATGAGGAAGGTCTCGGCCGATTTGTCGCGCGATGCCTTGGGCTTGAGCGGCTTCACGACGCGGAAATTGGCCTTGAACATCTTGACCAATTCGTCGTACCCGCTGCCGTGGAACACCTTCGCCACCAGTGCCCCTTCGGGCTTCATGTGGTGCTGGGCGAAGTCGATGGCCAGCTCGATCAGGTGTTCCACCCGGGCGGCGTCCGCCGAGTGGATGCCCGACAGGTTGGGCGCCATGTCCGACACCACCAGGTCGGCCTTGCGGCCGCCCAGCACCGCCAGGAGCTGCGCCAGCAGCGCGTCCTCGCGGAAATCGCCCTGCAGGAAGGTCACGCCTTCGATGGGCTCCATCGGCAGCAGGTCGAGCGAGATGATGGTGCCGTTGAGGTCGCCGACCGCCGCCCCGCCCGGCGACATGCGCCGCCGCAGGTACTGGCTCCAGGCGCCCGGGGTCGAGCCGAGGTCGACCACCAGCTGGCCGGGCTTGACCAGCCCGAGCGACTCGTCGATTTCCTTGAGCTTGTAAGCCGCGCGGGCGCGGTAGCCCTCTCTGGTCGCGAGCTTCACGTAGGGGTCGTTGATGTGGTCGTGAAGCCACGCCTTGTTGACTTTTTTGCTTTTGGCTTTGGTGCTCATGAGGGTGTTCGTGTACGCGTCGATAATACGGGGATGCCCGCCATTCAACTTACCCCTGCCGAGCGCAAGGTGCACCGCGCCGAAGCTCACCACCTGGATCCGATCGTCATGGTCGGTGGAGACGGGCTCACCCCTGCCGTGAAAAAGGAGGCCGACGCGGCCCTGAAGGCCCATGGCCTGATCAAGGTGCGCGTCTTCTCCGACGACCGCCTCGCCCGAGACGCCATGCTCCAGGAGCTCGCCGACGAGCTCGACGCCGCCCCGATCCAGCACATCGGCAAGCTGCTCGTGCTGTGGCGCCCGAAGCCCGAAAAAGAGCGTGTCATCGACGAAGACCGCATGCCCGGCCCGCGCGACGTGAAGATCGTCAAGTACAGCAAGCGCGGCGGCCAGCGCCCCGAAATCAAGACCCTGCGCGTGCTCGGCAACCAGCGCCTGACCCCCGGCGGCACCATCAAGCGCGCCAAGGCCAAGCGTCCGCTGTCGGCCAAGAAACGCAACCAGGCGGACTGAACTTGGTGGCAGCGCAAGGCGCCCAGCGCCATATCCTCTGCATGAAGTGGGGCACCAAGTACGGCCCCGAGTACGTCAACCGGCTCTACGCCATGGTGCGCCGCCACCTCAGCGGCGACTTCAAGTTCGTCTGCCTGACCGACGACGGCAACGGCATCCGCCCCGAAGTGACGTGCCTGCCCATTCCACCGCTCAACCTCCAGCTGGCCCCGGGCCAGCGCGACGGCGCCTGGAAGAAGCTCACGACCTTCCAGCAGGACCTGCACGGCCTGCGCGGCACCGCCCTCTTCCTGGACGTCGACGTGGTCATCGTCGGCAGCCTGGACGCCTTCTTCGAGCAGCCCGGCGAATTCCTGATCATTCACGACTACGCCCGCCCCTGGCGGCGCGAGCGGATCACGGGCAATTCATCGGTCTACCGCTTCGAACTGGGTGCCCATGCCGACGTGCTGGCGTACTTCCGCGCCAACATGGACAAGGTGCAGGCCGAATACCGCAACGAGCAGGCCTACCTGTCGGACGTGCTGCACAAGCAGGGCAAGCTGGCCTACTGGCCGGCCGCCTGGTGCCCGAGCTTCAAGTACCACGGCATCCCGACCTGGCCGACCAACTACTGGGAAGAGCCCTTCGTGCCCGAAGGCGCCCGTGTGATGGTGTTCCACGGCGAGTGCAACCCGCCCGATGCGCTGGCGGGACGGCGCAACCGCGCCTTCCGCTACATCCGGCCGGCGAGCTGGGTCGCCAAGCACTGGAAAGAGTAAAGCTGGAGGGCGGCCGATGTGTGTCGCCGCCCCGGTTCAGCGTGGCGCCCGGGCGGCGCCGCCCATGCGCCACAGCAACGTGCCGGCGCACGCCCACTGAACGAAATACATGCCGGTGCCCACGGCATGCCACAGCTTGAGGTTGTCGCGCGCCACGATGCGCGGCGCCACGGCGTACTGCTGCAACAGCGCCAGCAGCAACGCCGCCAGCACCAGGAAGATGGCCGTCAACACCGGTTGGGTCATGCCATCGTCGGCCTTCTGGCGGAAATGGATCAGCAGGATCAGCCCGCAGCCGATGGCGATCCAGCTTTGCGCCTCGAACAGCTGGGCCGCGAAATTGCCGGCCACCGCCGGGTTGCCGAGCCGGGCGAACAGCATCGGCACGACCAGGAAGCCGATGGTGCTGAGGCTGCCCCACCAGAGGGCCGCCAGCATCAGCGCGACGCGGTCTTTCATTCGCCCATTCAGAGGTAGCGGACCGCCACGATCTCGTAGCGCTTGAGGCCACCCGGCGCCTGCACTTCGGCCGTGTCGCCCTCTTCCTTGCCGATCAGCGCGCGTGCGATCGGGCTGGAGATGTTGATCAGGCCGAGCTTCAGGTCGGCTTCGTCTTCGCCCACGATCTGGTACTTGACGGCATCGCCCGACTCTTCTTCTTCGAGTTCGACGGTCGAACCGAACACCACCTTGCCGCCGGCATCGAGCTCGCTCGGGTCGATGATCTGCGCGGCCGAAAGCTTGCCTTCGACTTCCTGGATGCGGCCCTCGATGAAGCCCTGGCGGTCCTTGGCGACTTCGTACTCGGCGTTTTCGCTCAGGTCGCCCTGGGCGCGTGCCTCGGAAATGGCGTTGATGACCCAGGGACGGTCGACCGTCTTGAGCTGATGCAGTTCGGCGCGCAGTTTTTCAGCGCCGCGCTTGGTGATCGGAATGGTGGCCATGTTGTTGGTTCTCCATAAAGCGAAACCGCCGAACGCTGCCGTTCGGCGGTCGATTGAGGGAATTGATCAGACGAGTGTGCGTCCGGTCAGCCGGCTCAGGATGGCGAGCGGGCTCGATTCGGGATTGTATTGCTTCGATGCGGCCAGATGAAGGGTCTGCTCGAGCATGTACTGGCCTGCCATCACGGCGTGCGAGGTCTGGTCCGAGAAGCACACCCACACCGAACCCGGCGGGAATTTCGCCGTTTCCTGCGGCGAGTTTTCCTGGTACGCCATGTCCGACTTCATGCCGTCGTGCAGCTGCAGCATCAGGTGGTCGTACTCGCTGCGGAACGACTTGGTGACGTGCAGCGCCTGCAACAGCTTGGCCTGCCAGCGCGCATAGGGCTTGGCCCGCGGCAGGAAGCGTTTGGCGATGTCCTCGAAAGGCTCGCCCACGCGCCACACGCGCGATGCGCCGTCAGGATTGACGTTGGTGAACACGCGCAGGATGCGCTCGCCGTAGTTGGGGCGCGACGGGAATGCATCGACGTGCAGGCGCCGGTCGTCGGCGCGCCACGACTGCACGCGCGTCTCGACCTGGGCCGGCCGGTAGCTGGTCGGCGCCAGGCGCAAGGCCGGCGTGTAGTGCGGCAGCAGCCCATGGATGAGCTGCTGCGCCTGCGTGCGAAAACGCTTCACCATCGCCGCCGCGGCGCGCTGCACCGCCTCGTCGCCCACGGCGCCCTTGAGCTTGCCATGGGCATCGAGGCTGATGTTGCGCACATCGGGCGACAGCAGGCTGGGCGTCAGCAGGCTGCGCTCTTCAGGCCGCAGCTCGAAGCCCAGCCGCGGGAAGTACAGCACCTTGCCGGCCTCCAGCTCCGCGATCCACGCCTCGTTGGGCGTGGCCGCGTTCCAGTCAGTCAGGTCCAGTTCGACCAGCTGCGTTTCCATGGCGGTGCCCGGTCAGGCCGCGGCCAGCTGCGCGTGCATCTCCTGCACCGAGATCACGCCCAGCTCGTCCATGAAGCCCATGCCTTCGACCGCGGCTTCGGCGCCGAAGATCGTGGTGAAGGTGGTCACGCGCGCCAGCAGTGCCGAGGTGCGGATCTGGCGCGAGTCGGTGATCGCGTTGCGGCGCTCTTCCACCGTGTTGATGACCAAGGCAATCTCGTTGTTCTTGATCATGTCCACGATGTGCGGGCGGCCTTCGGTCACCTTGTTGACCGTCTCGCAGGCGATGCCGGCGGCGCTGATGGCCGCGGCGGTGCCCTTGGTGGCGACCAGCTCGAAGCCCAGCTTGGCCAGGCCGCGCGCCACTTCGACGGCACGTGCCTTGTCGTTGTTCTTCACCGAGATGAAGGCCTTGCCCGACTTGGGCAGCAACGTGCCCGCGCCGAGTTGCGACTTCACGAAGGCTTCGCCGAAGGTCTTGCCCACGCCCATCACTTCGCCGGTCGACTTCATCTCGGGGCCGAGGATGGTGTCCACGCCCGGGAACTTGACGAACGGGAACACGGCTTCCTTCACGCTGAAGTACGGCGGCGTCACTTCCTTGGTCACACCCTGCGACGCGAGCGACTGGCCGGCCATGCAGCGTGCCGCCACCTTGGCCAGCTGGATGCCCGTGGCCTTGCTCACGTAAGGCACGGTGCGCGAGGCACGCGGGTTCACTTCGAGCACGTAGATGACGTCCTTGCCGTCCTTCTGCTGGATGGCGAACTGCACGTTCATCAGGCCGACCACGTTCAGCGCGGCGGCCATGGCGGCGCTCTGGCGCTTCAGCTCGGCCACCGTGTCGGCGTTCAGGCTGTAGGGCGGCAGCGAGCAGGCGGAGTCGCCCGAGTGCACGCCGGCCTGTTCGATGTGCTCCATCACGCCGCCGATCAGCGTGCCGCCTTCGGCGTCACGGATGCAGTCGACGTCGCATTCGACGGCGTCGTTCAGGAAGCGGTCGAGCAGCACCGGCGAGTCATTGCTGACCTTCACGGCCTCGCGCATGTAGCGCTCGAGGTCGCGCTGCTCGTGCACGATTTCCATCGCGCGGCCGCCGAGCACGTAGCTCGGGCGCACCACCAGCGGGTAGCCCAGGGCCGCAGCCTTTTCGAGCGCTTCGGGTTCGGTGCGCGCGGTGGCGTTCGGCGGCTGGCGCAGGCCCAGCTCGTGCAGCAGCTTCTGGAAGCGCTCACGGTCTTCGGCCGCGTCGATCATGTCGGGCGAGGTGCCGATGATCGGCACGCCGTTGGCTTCGAGGTCGAGCGCAAGCTTCAACGGCGTCTGGCCGCCGTACTGCACGATCACGCCGAGCGGCTTTTCCTTGTCGACGATCTCGAGCACGTCTTCGAGCGTGAGCGGCTCGAAGTACAGGCGGTCGGAGGTGTCGTAGTCGGTCGACACGGTCTCGGGGTTGCAGTTGACCATGATGGTCTCGTAGCCGTCTTCGCGCATGGCGAGCGCGGCGTGCACGCAGCAGTAGTCGAACTCGATGCCCTGGCCGATGCGGTTGGGACCGCCGCCGAGCACCATGATCTTCTTCTTGTCGGTCGGGTCGGCCTCGCACTCGTCCTCGTAGGTCGAGTACATGTAGGCGGTGTTGGTCGCGAACTCGGCCGCGCAGGTGTCCACGCGCTTGTAGACCGGGCGCACGCCCAGGGCGCGGCGCTTCTCACGGATGGCCGTGTCGGTGGTCTTGAGCTGCTTGGCCAGGCGACGGTCGGAGAAGCCCTTCTTCTTGAGCGCGAGCAGCGTGTCCTTGTCGATATCGTCGAGCGACTTGGTTTCCAGCTCGAGCTCGATCTTCACGATCTCTTCGATCTGCACCAGGAACCACGGGTCGATCTTGGTCAGCGCGAACACTTCATCGACGCTCAGGCCCATGGCGAAGGCGTCGCCCACGTACCAGATGCGCTCGGGACCGGGCTCGCCCAGTTCCTTTTCGAGCACTTCGCGGTCTTGCGTCTTCTCGTTCAGGCCATCGACGCCCACTTCGAGGCCGCGCAGGGCCTTCTGGAACGATTCCTGGAAGGTGCGGCCCATGGCCATCACCTCGCCCACCGACTTCATCTGCGTCGTGAGACGCGAGTCGGCCTGCGGGAATTTCTCGAACGCGAAACGCGGGATCTTGGTGACCACGTAGTCGATCGAGGGTTCGAACGACGCGGGCGTGGCGCCACCGGTGATCTCGTTGCGCAGCTCGTCGAGCGTGTAGCCCACAGCCAGCTTGGCCGCGACCTTGGCGATGGGGAAGCCCGTGGCCTTGGAGGCCAGCGCCGACGAACGCGACACGCGCGGGTTCATCTCGATGACGACCATGCGGCCGTCCTTCGGGTTGATGGAGAACTGCACGTTCGAGCCGCCCGTATCGACGCCGATCTCGCGCAGCACGGCCAGCGAGGCGTTGCGCAGGATCTGGTATTCCTTGTCGGACAGCGTCTGCGCCGGCGCCACGGTGATCGAGTCGCCGGTGTGCACGCCCATCGGGTCGAGGTTTTCGATCGAGCAGACGATGATGCAGTTGTCGGCCTTGTCGCGCACGACTTCCATCTCGTACTCTTTCCAGCCGAGCAGCGACTCTTCGATCAGCAGCTCGTTGGTCGGCGAGGCTTCGATGCCGCGCTTGCAGATGGTCTCGAACTCTTCCGGGTTGTAGGCGATGCCGCCGCCGGTGCCGCCCAGCGTGAAGCTGGGGCGGATGACGACCGGGAAGCCGACCGTCTTCTGCACGGCCCACGCCTCGTCGAGCGTGTGGGCGATGCCCGAACGCGCCGAGCCCAGGCCGATCTTGGTCATCGCGTCCTTGAACTTCAGGCGGTCTTCGGCCTTGTCGATGGCTTCGGGCGTGGCGCCGATCAGCTCGATCGGGCGGTTCGTGGCCGTGCCGGTGTACTTGTCGAGCACGCCGTTGCGCCACAGGTCGAGCGCGCAGTTCAGCGCGGTCTGGCCGCCCATGGTCGGCAGGATCGCGTCAGGGCGTTCCTTGGCGATGATTTTTTCAACCGTCTGCCAGGTGATGGGCTCGATGTAGGTGACGTCGGCCGTGGCCGGGTCGGTCATGATCGTCGCGGGGTTGCTGTTGATCAGGATGACCTTGTAGCCTTCTTCGCGCAGCGCCTTGCAGGCCTGCACGCCGGAGTAGTCGAACTCGCAGGCCTGGCCGATGATGATCGGGCCGGCGCCGATGATGAGGATCGATTTGAGGTCGGTGCGCTTAGGCATTCTTGTGCTCCGTCTTGTGCTTTTCCATGAGTGCCGTGAAGCGATCGAACAGGTAGCCGATGTCGTGCGGGCCCGGCGAGGCTTCAGGGTGGCCCTGGAAGCAGAACGCGGGCTTGTCGGTGCGCGCCAGGCCCTGCAGCGTGTTGTCGAACAGGCTGATGTGGGTGGGGCGCAGGTTGGCTGGCAGCGACTTCTCGTCGACCGCGAAGCCGTGGTTCTGGCTGGTGATGCTCACGCGGCCGTTGTCCAGGTCCTTCACCGGATGGTTCGCGCCGTGGTGGCCGAACTTCATCTTGAAGGTCTTGGCGCCCGAGGCGAGCGCCATGATCTGGTGGCCCAGGCAGATGCCGAAGGTGGGAATGCCGGTTTCGATCAGTTCCTTGACGGCGCTGATGGCGTAGTCGCAGGGCTGCGGGTCGCCGGGGCCGTTGGCCAGGAAGATGCCATCGGGCTTGAGCTTGAGCACGTCGGCCGCGGGCGTCTGCGCCGGCACCACGGTGATGCGCGCGCCGCGCTGCGCGATCATGCGCAGGATGTTCTTCTTGACGCCGTAGTCGAACGCGACCACGTGGAACTGCGGCGTGATCTGCACGCCGTAGCCCGCACCGAGTTTCCACTCGGTCTCGGTCCATTCGTAGGTCTGCTTGACCGACACCACCTTGGCCAGGTCGAGGCCGGCCATGCTGGGCGCGGCCTTGGCTGCGGCGATGGCCTTGTCGATCAGCGCCTGCGTCACGGTCTCGCCCGCGGCCAGGCCCAGGATGCAGCCGTTCTGCGCGCCGTGGGTGCGCAGGTGGCGCGTGAGCTTGCGGGTGTCGATGTTCGCAATGGCCACCGTGTTGCCAGACACGAGGTACTCGGTCAGCGTGGCGGTCTTGCGGAAGTTGGACGCGACGAGGGGCAGGTCCTTGATGATCAGGCCCGCGGCATGGATCTTGTCGGCTTCGATGTCCTCGCCGTTGACACCATAGTTGCCGATGTGCGGATACGTCAGGGTGACGATCTGCTGGCAGTAGCTGGGGTCGGTGAGGATTTCCTGGTAACCGGTCATCGCGGTGTTGAACACCACTTCACCGGTCGTGGAGCCGGCGGCTCCGATCGAGTTGCCGAGAAAGACCGTGCCGTCTGCGAGCGCCAGGATGGCGGGCGGGAAACTTCCCTTGAGAGACAAAAGCACTGGGTTCTCCGGATGGTTACGGTCGCCCGGAGCCCCAGGCGCGTTGCCTGCGGACTGCTGCTTAAGGGGATTTTGGCGTTGAAGGCGGCCGGGCGACGCTGATTTGCGAGTAAGCCCCCGATTGTAGCCCGGACTGGGTGTGTTATTTGGCCTGCAGGGCTGCTCCGCTTGCGTGCAGGCAGATGGCGGCCGCCGCCGCCACGTTGAGCGACTCCTCGCCGCCCGGTTGCGCAATGCGGATGTGGTGGGCGGCCCGGGCTTCCAGCGCGGCCGAAACGCCCTGCCCCTCGTGGCCCATCAGCCAGGCGCAGGGGTGCGGCAGATCGGCCTTGTGCAGCCATTCGCCCCGGTGCGAGCTGGTGGCCACCAAGGGCACCCGCAGCGCGTCGAGCGCGTCGATGTCCACGCCTTCGACCAGCCGCAGGCCGAAGTGGGCCCCCATGCCGGCGCGCAGCACCTTCGGCGCCCACAGCGCGGCCGTGCCCTTGAGCGCGATCACCTGGGTGAAGCCGAAAGCCGCCGCGCTGCGCAGGATGGAGCCGGCATTGCCGGCGTCCTGCAGGCGGTCGAGCACCACGCTCGGCGCGTCGGGCAGGATTTCGGGCCGCGGTGGCAGGTCGAGCACGAAGCCCATTGGCGCGGGCGACTCCAGGCCACTCACTGCGCGCAGCAGGTCGTCGGCGACCACTACCGTTTTGATAGCACTCTGTACCCATTCGGCGGGCGCCGAGGGCCAGAACGCTTCCGAAAACACCGCCACCGCCGGCCGGACGCCGCGGGCCAGCGCCGCACGGCACAGGTGATCGCCCTCAAGCCAGAGCCGGCCGAGCTTGCGATAGGCACCCGGGTCTTGCGCGAGCTTGCGCAAATCCTTGAGCAAGGGGTTGTCGCGCGAGCTGATGTGGCTCGGGCCGGTGTCGGTGGTCATGGCAGGCTCAGGGGGCAGCGCGCGGATCGAGGCGTGCGCTGTGGTTTTCGGCGGCGCCGATCACGTGGGCGACCGAAACCTCGCCGGCCATGACGTTGACGCCTGAAGTTGCGGCGGCCGTGCGCGCCAGCGCCGCCGCCACCGGGCTGAACGAGCGGCGGTGATGCACGCAGGCCCCATGGCGCTGGAGCGCCTCGAGGTGCTCGCGCGTGCCGTAGCCCTTGTGGCCGGCGAAGCCGTAGTGTGGAAATTCGTCGTGCAGTTGCGTGCAGAGCCGGTCGCGGTGCACCTTGGCCAGGATGGACGCGGCCGAGATCGCCTTGACCCGCGCGTCGCCCTTGACGATGGCCTCGGCCAGCACGTCGAGCCGGGGCAGCCGGTTGCCGTCCACCAGCACCTTGACCGGCTTGAGCCGCAGGCCTTCGACCGCGCGACGCATCGCGAGCATGGTGGCCTGCAGAATGTTGAGGCTGTCGATCTCCTCGACCGAGGCCTGGGCGATCGAGCAGCACAGCGCCTTGGCCAGGATCTGGTCGTGCAGGCGTTCGCGCTGCAGGGCCGTGAGCGTCTTGGAGTCGGCCAGGCCGCGGATCGGGCGCAGGTCGTCGAGGATCACAGCCGCGGCCACCACGGGGCCGGCCAGCGGTCCGCGCCCTGCCTCGTCGACGCCCGCCATCAGGCCGGGCGCGTCCCACACCAGCGGGGCCTGCTCAGCCTTCAAGAACTTTCTGGATCGCATCGGCGCACAGTGTGGGCGTGTCGCGCTGCAATTGCACATGCAGCGCTGAAAATCTTTGTTGCAGCGCCTGCGTCTTCGCGGGCGCGTCGAGCCATTCGAGCGTGGCCTGTGCCAGCGCCTCGGGCGAGGCGGCTTCCTGCAGCAATTCGGGCACCACGAACTCGCGGCACAGGATGTTCGGCAGCCCGACCCAGGGCTGCAGCTGCTTGCGCTGCATGAGGCGCCACGAGAGCCCGTTCATGTTGTAGGCGATGACCATCGGGCGCTTGAACAGCGCCGCCTCGAGCGTGGCCGTGCCGCTGGCGATCAGCGTGACGTCGCAGGCGGCGAGCGCGGCATGGGACTGGCCGTCGAGCAGCTTCACCCGCCCTGCCATGCCGGCGGCCTGCAGCAGGCTTTCGACCTCGGCGCGCAACCCCGGCAGGATCGGCGCGATGAACTGCAGCTTCGGCTTCGCCTTCTGCATCAGCGCCGCGGCCGCGAAGAAGCGGGCCGCCAAGTAGCGTATTTCCGAACGCCGGCTGCCGGGCAGCAGCGCAACGACCTGCGCCTCGGGGTCCAGCCCGAGTGCGGCGCGGGCGGCGGCGCGGTCGGGCGTCATCGGGATCACGTTGGCAATCGGATGGCCCACATAGCTCGCGGCCACGCCCTGCTTTTCGAGCAGTTCGGGCTCGAACGGGAAGATGCACAGCACGTGGTCGGCGGCGGCGCGGATCTTGTCGATGCGGTTGGCACGCCAGGCCCAGATCGAGGGGCAGACGAAGTGAACGGTCTTGATGCCCTCGCTGCGCAGGCCGGCTTCGAGGTCGAGATTGAAATCGGGCGCATCGACACCGATGAACAGCTCGGGGCGCTCGCGCAGCAGCCGGGCCTTGAGCTGGCGGCGAATGCCGGCGATCTCCGCGTAGTGCCGAAGCACCTCGATGTAGCCGCGTACGGCCAGCTTTTCCTGCGGCCACCAGCTCTGGAAGCCATGGGCCAGCATGCGCGGGCCGCCGATGCCGACGGTCTGCAAGGCCGGCCAGCGGGCCTCGAGGCCGTCGAGCAGCAAGCCCGCGAGCAGGTCGCCGGACGCTTCGCCCGCGACCAGCGCGAAGCGGCGCTGTTCGTTCGTGCTCATCGCGCCCATGTCAGCGCGCGATGCCGCGCGTTGAATGAGCGAGGAAGGCCTCCATCAGCGCGACATCGCCGGCGGCCTCGGGCATTTCCGCTGCGAGTTCGGCGATGGCGGCGCGCGCCTCTTCGAGCGTCTTGCCCTGGCGGTACAGCAGGCGGTGCATCTGCTTGACCGCCGCGAGCCGCTGCGCCGAGAAATCGCGCCGGCGCAGGCCCACGATGTTGAAGCCGCGAACCGCCAGCGGATTGCCGTCGACCAGCATGAACGGCGGCACGTCCTGCGAGATCGCACTCGCGAAGCCGACCATGGCGTGCGCGCCCACCGAGACGAACTGATGGATGCCGGTCAGGCCGCCGATCGTGACCCAGTCGGCCAGGTGCACATGGCCGGCCAGCGTCGTGTTGTTGGACAGCGTCGTGTGGTTGTCGACCCGGCAGTCGTGCGCGATGTGCGTGTACGCCATGATCCAGTTGTCGTTGCCGACGCGCGTGATGCCCCCTGCCCCGGGCACGCCGAGGTTGAAGGTGCAGAACTCGCGGATCACGTTGCGGTCGCCGATGGTCAGCTCGGTAGGCTCGCCCGCGTACTTCTTGTCTTGCGGGATCGCACCGAGCGACGAGAACTGGAAGATCCTGTTGTCGCACCCGATGGTCGTGCGCCCTTCGATCACGCAATGCGCGCCGATGGTGGTGCCCGCGCCGATCCGCACGTGCGGGCCGATCACGGTGTAGGGGCCGACCGACACCGAGGCGTCGAGCTGGGCCTTCGGGTCGACGATCGCGGTCGAATGAACCTGGGTCATGCCTTGCAAGAGACGATGAGCCGGATCAGCTGTTGATCTGTCGCATGGCGCACATCAGCGAGGCTTCGCACGCCAGTTCGCTGCCCACGAGCGCACGGCCCTTGAACTTCGAGATGCCGGCCTTCATGCGCTCGATCTCGACTTCCAGCGTGAGCTGGTCGCCCGGCTCCACGGGGCGCTTGAAGCGCGCGCCGTCGATGGCCGCAAAGTAGTAGACGGTGTTGTCGTCGGGCACGATGTCCAGCGAACGGAACGACAGCAGCGCCGCAGCCTGCGCCATGGCTTCGAGCATCAGCACGCCCGGCATCACCGGACGGTGCGGGAAGTGGCCGTTGAAGAAGGGCTCGTTCATCGTCACGTTCTTGAGCGCCGTGATGCGCTTGCCCTTTTCCATGCTCAACACCCGGTCCACCAGAAGAAACGGGTAGCGATGCGGCAGCAACTTGAGAATTTGGTGGATATCGAGCGTCGTGTCCGTCATGGTGTTCTGTTCCTGCATCGTCGTCATTGTTTCGAGGGGGCTTTTTCCAGCGCCTTCAGTCGTTCGCGCAGGCTGTGCAACTGCTTGAGTGTTGCCGCATTCTTTTCCCAGTTCGCATTGTCATCGATCGGAAACATGCCGGTGTACTGGCCCGGCTTGCGGATGGAACGCGTCACCACTGTGGCCGCCGACACGTGCACGCCGTCGGCCACCGTGAGGTGGCCCAGCACGATGGCGCCGCCGCCGAAGGTGCAGTGGGCGCCGATGGTGGCGCTGCCGGCCACGCCGACGCAGCCCGCCATGGCGGTGTGCTTGCCGACGCGCACGTTGTGGCCGATCTGGATCAGGTTGTCGAGCTTCACGCCGTCTTCGATCACGGTGTCGTCCAGCGCGCCGCGGTCGATGCAGGTGTTGGCGCCGATCTCGACGTCGTTGCCGATGCGCACCGCGCCCAGCTGCTCGATCTTGACCCAGGCACCCTGGTGCGGCGCGAGGCCGAAGCCGTCGGCTCCGATCACCACGCCGGGGTGCAGCAGGCAGCGCTCGCCGATGGTGCAGTCTTCGCTGACCGTGACGCGCGACTTCAGCACGGTGCCCGCGCCGATGCGCGCGCCCCGCTCCACCACGCACAGCGCACCGATGCGCGCAGCGGCGTCGACATGGGCTTCGGGATGGATCACGGCGGAGGGATGGATGCGATCGGCTTCCGGGCGCGCATGGTGTGCTTTCCACAGCTGCGTCAGGCGTGCAAAGTAGTAGTACGGGTCGGGCGTGACGATGTAGGCGCCACGCGCCGCGGCAGCCTCGCGCATGGCGGGCGACACGATGACACAGGCCGCCTTGGAGGCGGCCAGTTCCTGCTGGTATTTGGGATGGCTCAGGAAGCTGAGCGCATCGGGCTGCGCATTCTGCAGCGGCGCGAGCCGCTCGATGGACAGCGTGGCATCTCCATGAAGCTCGCCCCCGAGGGCGTCAACGATGGCTCCGAGCTGCAGCGACACGCCGGTTCGCGGCGTTACTTGCCGGCCGCAGGCGCAGAGGAGCCGACCGACGCGTTGAGCGCCTTGATCACCTTGTCGGTGATGTCGTGCTTCGGGTTGATGTAGATCGCTTCCTGGAGGATGGCGTCGTACTTTTCAGCTTCGGCGACCTGCTTGACCACGCGGTTGGCGCGCTCGTAGACCTGCTGGAGCTCTTCGTTCTTGCGCGCGTTCAGGTCTTCCTGGAACTCGCGGCGCTTGCGCTGGAAGTCGCGGTCCTGGTCGACCAGCGAACGCTGGCGCGAGACGCGCTGGCTTTCCGACAGGGTCGGCGCCTCGCGCTCGAACTTCTCCGAGGCCGTCTTCAGCGCATCGCCCTGCACGGTCAGGTCCTTTTCGCGCTTGAGGAATTCAGCCTCGAGCTTGGCTTGCGCGGTCTTGGCCGGCTGCGCTTCGCGCAGCACACGGTCGGGGTTCACGAAACCGATGCGAAAGCTTTCCTGGGCCTGCGCGGGCGCAGCCACGAGGGCAAAAGCGGGAATCAGGAACGCGCCGGCGGCGGCGCGAATCAAATGCTTCATTTAGAAAGACGTTCCGATCTGGAATTGGAGGCGCTGAATTCTATCCTTCGGGATCACGACGAACCCGGTGCTCGGATCCGTCACTTCCTTCTGGGACTTGACGGGGAAGGCGTAGGCCAGGCGCAGCGGGCCCAGCGGCGAGATCCAGCTGATGCCCAGGCCGACCGAGGCGCGCAGCTTCTTCTGGGCCTTCCATTGCTCGTCCGTCACGTTGGGTGCACGGGAGCCGAACACGTTGCCGACGTCGAAGAAGCCGTACAGGCGCAGCGTGCGGTCGTTGCCGGCGCCGGGGAACGGCGTGCTCAGCTCGGCGTTGAAGATGGCCTTCTTGGTACCGCCCAGTGCCGCGCCTTCGGTCTGGCCGAGCAGCGGCTGGTCGCGCGGGCCCAGCGAATTCTGCTCGAAACCGCGGATCGAACCCAGGCCACCGGCGTAGAAGTTCTTGAAGATCGGGTAGACCTTGCCACCGAAGGCCTTGGCATAGCCTACTTCGCCGTTGATGGCGAAGGTGTACTGCTTGTTGATCGCGAAGAACTGCTGGTACTGGTAGCTGGTCTTCAGGTACTTCATGTCCCCGCCCACGCCCAGCTCGAGGTTGGCGCGCTGCAGACGGCCGGTGGTCGGGACCAGCGCGCTGTCGCGGCTGTCGCGGCCCCAGCCCACGGTCAGCGGGATGCCCCAGACACTCTTCTGGTCGCAGCTGGTGACGAACCAGCCGGTCGCGTCCTTGCCGCAGTGGAAGTAGTTCAGGTACGACTGCGGCGTGGTGAGGCCGGCGAGCGCCGAGCGGTTCGGGTCGAACGCGTAGCGCTCCAGACCGACGCCGAAGAAGACGGTGTCGAGTTCGCTGAACGGCACGCCGAAACGGATCGAGGCGCCCTGGTTCACCAGCTTGTAGTCGCCGTCTTCGTTCGTGGAGTACGGGCGCGTCGTCGTGTGGTACACGCTGATCGTGCGCGAGATGCCGTCCTTCGTGAAGTACGGGTCGGTGGTGGTCAGCGACAGCGTGCGGTTGTACTTGCTGGTGTTGACCTGCACGCCCAGGAAGTTGCCCGAGCCGAACACGTTTTCCTGCGAGATGCCGAAGGTCAGCGCGACCTTTTCCGCGCTCGAGTAGCCGGCGCCCAGCTGCAGCGTGCCGGTGGGCTTTTCGGCCACGTTGACGGTCAGGTCGACCTGGTCGGGCGAGCCCGGCACTTCCTGGGTCTCGACGTTCACTTCGGTGAAGAAGCCCAGGCGGTCCACGCGGTCGCGCGAGACCTTGATCTTGTCGCCGTCGTACCACGAGGCTTCGAACTGGCGGAACTCGCGGCGGATCACTTCGTCGCGCGTCTTGTTGTTGCCGCCGACCGACACGCGGCGCACGTACACGCGGCGCGAAGGCTCGGCCTGCAGCGTGAGCGTGACGCGGTTGTTCACGCGGTCGATGTCCGGACGCGCCTGCACGCGGGCGAAGGCGTAGCCGAAGGTGCCGAAGTAGTCGCTGAAGGCCTTGGTGGTCTCGGTGACCTGCTCGCCGTTGTAGGGCTCGCCGGGCTTGATCGTGATGAGCGACTTGAACTCGTCGTCGCGGCCCAGGTAGTTGCCGTCGAGCTTGATGCCCGCCACCACGAACTTCTCGCCTTCGGTGATGTTCACCGTGACGCTCAGGTCCTTGCGGTCCGGCGAAATGGCGACCTGGGTCGAATCGATGCGGAACTCGAGGTAGCCGCGCGTGATGTAATAGCTCTTCAGCGTCTCGAGGTCGGCGTTGAGCTTGGCGCGCGAGTACTGGTTCGACTTGGTGTACCAGCTCATGAAGCCGCCGCTGTCCTGGTCGAACAGGCTCAGCAGCGTCGATTCGCTGAAGGCCTTGTTGCCGACCACGTGCACTTCGCGGATGCGGGCGGACTCGCCTTCGGTCACGGTGAACGTCAGGTTCACGCGGTTGCGCTCGATGGGCGTGACGGTGGTCACGACGTTCGCGTTGTACAGGCTGCGGCTCACGTACTGGCGCTTGAGCTCCTGCTCCGCGCGGTCGGCCAGGGCCTTGTCGTACGGGCGACCGTCGGCCAGGCCGATTTCACGCAGCGCCTTCTGCAGCGCCGCCTTGTCGAATTCCTTGGCGCCGACGAAGTCGACGTCGGCGATGGTGGGCCGCTCTTCGACGATCACCACCAGCACGTTGCCGTTGACGTCGATGCGCACGTCCTTGAACAACCCCAGGTCGAACAGCGCGCGGATCGCGGCCGAGCCGCGTTCATCGCTGTAGGTGTCGCCCACACGCAGGGGCAGCGACCCGAAGATCGTGCCGGCCTCGACGCGTTGCAAGCCTTCGACGCGAATATCGCGCACCGTGAAAGGCTCGACGGCCCAAGCGGCCGTGGCCGCCAGCGTGCTGGCCACCACCGCGGCAACGCTACGCAGGCGAAAGCGACTGAAGTTTGTGTTCATCTGTGAATTGGGCCGGCACGGAAAGGGCCGGCAGAAAGTTAACCAAAGAGCCGCGTGACGTCGTTGAAGAGTGCGACCGACATCATCACCAGCAGCAAGGCGACACCGCCACGCTGCAGCCGTTCCATCCAGGCGTCGGAGACGCTTTTCCCGGTCAGGCCCTCCCAAAGATAATACATCAGGTGCCCCCCATCGAGGACCGGCAGCGGCATCAGGTTGAGCACCCCGAGGCTCACGCTGATGAGCGCGAGAAAGACCAGGTACTGCGTCAGACCGAGGCTGGCGGACTTGCCGGCGTAATCAGCAATTGTTAAGGGACCGCTCAGGTTCTTGATCGAGGCCTCGCCGATCAGCATCTTGCCCATCATGCGAACCGTGAGCGCGGACACCTCCCAGGTGCGCACCACGCCACGCCAGACGCCGTCGATGACGCCCTGGCGCACCGTGACCATCTCGGGCGGCGCGCCGACGTAGGCGCCGATGCGAGCCACCTTGGTGGCGCCCTCTTCGCGCACTTCCGGCTTGACCTCGAGCGAGAGCGGCTGGCCGCCGCGCTGGAGCTGCCAGGTCTGCGTGCGCGCCTGCCCGGCGGCATCGACCGAGGCCCGGATGACTTCGCGCAGCTGCTGCCCGTCGAGGATGGGGGTGTCGCCGATGGTAAGAACCAGGTCGCCATTGCGCAGGCCCGAACGCTCCGCCGCGCTGCCCGCCATGACCTCGCCGATCTCGGGGCGGGTCAGCGGTGCGACCACGCCGATCTTGCGGAACATCTGCGGATCGGCGTCCTTGGCCTCCACGCGGCTCAGCGGCAGGACCAGTTGACGGCCGGGGCGACCGCCCTCACCCGCCACTTCGAGCGTGAGGTCGCGGCCGTCGAGCGCGCCGCGCGTCATGCGCCAGCGCAGGTCTTCGAAAGACTGGACCGGCGACAGGTCGCCGTCAAACCCGGCCTGGGTGATGTGTTCGCCGCCACGCAGGCCGGCCGCCTCGGCCAGCGACGCCGCCACCGGCCGGGCCAGCTTGGCCACAGGCTCGTCGACGCCGATCCAGTTGACGGCCGTGTACAGAACGACCGCCAGCAGCAGGTTGGCGATCGGGCCGGCGGCCACGATGGCCGCACGCGAGCGCAGCGGCTGGGTGTTGAAGGCGCGGTGCCGCTCCTCGGGCGCCACGGGGCCTTCGCGCTCATCGAGCATCTTGACGTAGCCGCCAAAGGGAAAGGCGCCGATCACGAACTCGGTCTGCTGCCCCGGATGCTGGTGCTTGGGCTGCCAGCGCAGGAGGGCCTTGCCGAAGCCGACCGAGAAGCGCTCCACCTTGACGCCGCAGGCCACGGCCACGCGGTAGTGGCCGTATTCGTGGACCGCGATGAGGATGCCGAGAGCGACCACAAAAGCTATGACGGTGAGCATCGGGGTCCTCTGCGCAGTAGGGAATCAGGCCGCGAAACGTGCCGCGGCGGCATTGGCCGCTTCGCGGGCGCTGGCGTCGAGCGCCAGCAGGTCGGCCAGCGATGCCGGCTTGGAGGGCATGACCGCCTCCAAAGTTTCCAGGTTGACCGCATGAATGCGATCGAAACGCAGGCGCCGGTCGAGAAAGGCGGCCACCGCCACCTCATTGGCCGCGTTCAGCACCGCAGTGGTGCCCGACGCGGCGCGCAAGGCCTGCCACGCCAGGCCCAGGCCGGGGAACAGCGCAGGATCGGGCGCGTCAAAGGTCAGCGAGCCCATCTGGCGGAAATCGAGCCGTGCCGCCCCGCTTTCGATGCGCTCCGGCCAGGCCAGCCCGACCGCGATCGGCACGCGCATGTCGGGCGTGCCGAGCTGGGCGATGACCGAGGCGTCGGTGAACTGCACCATCGAATGGACCACGCTCTGCGGGTGGATGACGACCTCGATCTGCTCCGGCGACACGCCGAACAGGTGGCGCGCCTCGATTACCTCGAGCGCCTTGTTCATCATCGTGGCCGAGTCGACCGAGATCTTGCGGCCCATGACCCAGTTCGGGTGCGCACAGGCCTGCTCGGGCGTCACAGCGCCCAGCGTGTCGGGTGCCCGGGTGCGGAACGGGCCGCCCGAGGCGGTCAGGATGATCTTGTCGATGCGCCGCGCCCAGGTGGACGGGTCTTCGGGCAGCGACTGGAAGATGGCCGAATGCTCGCTGTCGATGGGCAACAGCGTGGCGCCGCCCTCCTGCACCGTGCGCATGAACAGTTCGCCGCCGACGACCAGGGCTTCCTTGTTGGCCAGCAGCAGACGCTTGCCGGCGCGCGCGGCGGCCAAGCACGGCGCCAGGCCGGCAGCACCGACGATGGCGGCCATCACGGCATCGACTTCGTCGTCCGACGCTATTCTTTCGAGAGCATCGTCGCCCATCAGGACGCGGGTCGGCAGATTGTTCTGCTTGAGCTTTTCAGCCAGCAGCGCGGCATGCGGCGCACTCACCATGACGGCGAAGCGCGGCGAAAAGCGCGCGCATTGGGCCAGCAGCTCGTCGACCTTGGTGGCCGCCGAGAGCGCAAACACCTCGAAGCGCTCGGGGTGACGGGCGATGACGTCGAGCGTGCTGACACCGACCGAACCGGTCGAGCCGAGCACCGTGACACGTTGTTTGGGAGTGTTCACAGGAAAGCCAGCATCATGGCAATGGGAAGTGCCGGCAAGAGGGCATCCACGCGGTCGAGCACGCCGCCGTGGCCGGGCAGCAGACGGCTGCTGTCCTTGGCGCCGGCGCTGCGCTTGATCAGCGATTCGACGAGGTCGCCGACGACGCTCATCGTCGCCAGGAACACCGCCCCGATCAACAGCAGCCACCAGCCGCGCTCATGCAGGCGGGTGTAGAGGCTGGGCACCGTGGCGCCCAGGCTCTTGTCGGCCCAGACCCAGGCGAACGCCAGCACGATGACGCCGGCCATGCCGCCCCAGACACCTTCCCAGCTCTTGCCGGGACTGATGGCAGGCGCCAGCTTGGCGCGCGTGAACTTCAGGCCGAAGGCGCGGCCGGCGAAATAGGCGAACACGTCCGCCACCCAGACCAGCACCAGGATCGACAGCAGGAAGTTGATGCCGACCATGCGTGCCTGCACTGCCGCAAGCCATGCGACCCACAGCGCCAGCAGGCCGCCCACCAGCCGCAGTCCGCGCGGAATGCGCGGCCAGCCGGGCACCGCGACGCGCAGCAACGCCGCGCCGCCGAGCACCCAGGCTGCACTGGCCAGGGACCACATGAGGAACAGGCGCTGCTCCAGCAGCCCCAGCCACCACGACAGCCCGCACAGCGCCACCATCTCGGCGCCCAGGAACAGCGACATGCCCTGCCCGTAGCCGTTCAAGCGTCCCCACTCCCATGCGGCGGCGCCGATCAGCACCAGCATCACGCAGGCGAAGGGAATGTGGTTTCGATAGAACAGCGCCGGCAGCAGGATCGCGAGCAGCACGATCGCCGTGAGGATGCGTTGTTTGAGCATGCGGAAGGTGGTGTCGGGCCGTTGTCAGGCCGCGGAAGCCGAGACCTGCGCCGAGGTCTGGCCGAAGCGACGCTCGCGGCCCTGGAATGCGGCGATGGCCTCGTCCAGTGCGGCTTCATCGAACTCGGGCCACAGCTTGTCGCTGAAGAACAGCTCGGCGTAGGCACTCTGCCAAAGCAGGAAATTCGACAGCCGCTGCTCGCCACCCGTGCGGATGAACAGGTCGGGGTCGGGCACGTGGGCCAGCGCCATGGCGCGATCGAGGTTCATCTCGGTCATGGGCAGGCCCTGCTCGGCGAGCTTGGCCGCGGCGCGGGCGATGTCCCAGCGCCCGCCGTAATTGAAGCAGATGTTGAGAATCAGACGCGTGTTGTGGGCCGTGGTCTGCTCGGCCGACACCAGGCCGGCCACCATCTTGTCGGACAGGCCGGCGCGTTCACCCACGAAATGCAGCCGCACGCCGTCGGCGTTGAGGCGCGGCACTTCGCGTGCGAGTGCCCCGACCATCAGTTGCATCAGGCCGGAGACTTCTTCAGGGGGACGGTTCCAGTTCTCCGAGGAGAACGCGAACACGGTGAGCACGCCCACGCCACGGTCGGCGCAGGCCTTGACGCAGCGCCGCAGCGACTCCACGCCCTGCTTGTGCCCCGCCACGCGGGGCAGGAAGCGCTTGGTGGCCCACCGGCCATTGCCATCCATGACGATGGCAACGTGGTGCGGAGGGGGCGTCGTCTGCGGCGAGGAGGCCATGCGGAGCCTCAAACGGCCATGATCTCCGCTTCTTTCGCGGCGACCAGACGGTCGATTTCCGCGATGTGCTTGTCGGTGACCTTCTGGATGTCGCCTTCGGCGCGCTTCTGGTCGTCTTCCGAGGCCAGCTTGTCCTTCACGAGCTTCTTGACGGCTTCGTTCGCATCGCGGCGCAGGTTGCGCGTGGCGATCTTGGCGCTCTCGCCTTCGTTGCGGACCAGCTTGGTCATTTCCTTGCGGCGCTCTTCACTCATGGCAGGCAGCGGCACGCGGATCAGGTCGCCCATCGAGGCGGGGTTCAGGCCCAGGTCGCTTTCGCGGATGGCCTTCTCGATCTTGGCGCCCATGCCCTTTTCCCAGGGCTGGACACTGATGGTGCGCGAGTCGAGCACCGACACGTTGGCCACCTGGCTCAGCGGCACCTGCGAGCCGTAGTACTCGACGTGGATCGAGTCGAGCAGCGCCGAGTTGGCACGGCCCGTGCGGATCTTGGTGAGGTTGTTCTGGAAGGCGGCGAGCGACTGGTTCATCTTCGCGTCGGTCGCACTGCGAATGTCTGCAATGGTCATCTCATTTACTCCTAGGCATGCACCAGCGTGCCCTCGTCCTCGCCCATCACGACGCGCTTGAGGGCGCCGTTCTTGAAGATCGAGAACACCTTGATCGGCAGCTTCTGGTCGCGGCACAACGCGAAGGCCGTGGCGTCCATGATGCCGAGATTCTGCGCAATCGCCTCGTCGAAGGTGAGCGTGGCGTAGCGCGTGGCTTCGGGGTGGGTCTTGGGATCGGCGGTGTAGACGCCGTCCACCTTGGTCGCCTTGAGCACCAGCTCGGCGCCGATTTCGGCACCGCGCAGCGCGGCGGCCGTGTCGGTCGTGAAGAAGGGGTTACCGGTACCGGCCGCGAACACCACGACCTTGCCCTCTTCGAGGTACTGCAGGGCCTTGGGGCGCACATAGGGCTCGACCACCTGCTCGATGGCGATGGCGGACATCACGCGGGCCACGAGGCCCTGCTTGTTCATCGCGTCGGCCAGGGCCAGCGAGTTCATGACGGTGGCCAGCATGCCCATGTAGTCAGCCGTGGCACGGTCCATGCCGACGGAGCCTCCCGCGACGCCGCGGAAGATGTTGCCGCCGCCGATCACGACCGCCACTTGGACACCCATGTTCACGACCTCGGCCACTTCTTCGACCATGCGCACGATGGTGGCGCGGTTGATGCCGAAGGCGTCATCGCCCATCAATGCCTCACCCGACAGCTTCAACAAGATTCGCTTGTGGGCTGGGCGGGCATCAGACATGGGCATTTTCCTTAGAGGGTTGGCGGGGGCGAGTGTAAAACGTGGCGGTGAAAAAGCGGCGGCACGCTGTCGCGCACCGCCGCTTGGAGGCCTGCCGGATCAGGCGGCAGCCTTGGCAGCAGCGACCTGAGCGGCCACTTCGGCAGCGAAGTCGTCGACCTTCTTCTCGATGCCTTCGCCGACCACGTACAGGGTGAAGCCCTTGATCGTGGTGTCGGCGGCCTTGAGCATCTGCTCGACGGTCTGCTTGTCGTTCTTCACGAACGGCTGGTTGTGCAGCGAGACTTCCTTGAGGTACTTCTGCACGCCGCCTTCGATGCGCTTGGCAACGATGTCGGCCGGCTGCGGCTTCTTGCCTTCGGCTTCAGCGACCTTGCGGTCTTCTTCCGCCTTGCCGGCGGCCACGGCGCGTTCTTTTTCGATCAGGTCGGCGGGCACGTCCGAGGCCTGGATGGCGACCGGCTTCATGGCGGCGATGTGCATCGCGACGTCCTTGGCCGAGGTGTCGTCACCTTCGAACTCGACCATCACGCCGATGCGCGTGCCGTGCAGGTACGACGCCAGCTTGCCATTGCCCGTGAAGTGCTTGAAGCGGCGGAAGCTCATGTTCTCGCCGATCTTGCCGATCAGGCCCTTGCGCACGTCTTCGAGCGTGGGGCCGAAGCCGTCCTGCTCGTAAGCCAGCGCGCCCAGTGCGGCGATGTCGGCGGGGTTGTTCTTGGCGACCAGCATCGCGGCAGCGTTGGCCATGGCCAGGAAGCTGTCGTTCTTGGTGACGAAGTCGGTTTCGCAGTTGATTTCGATCATGCCGCCGGCAGCGCCGTCGACGAAAGCCGTGACCACGCCTTCAGCGGTGATGCGGCCCGATGCCTTGCCAGCCTTGTTGCCGAGCTTGATGCGCAGCAGCTCTTCGGCCTTTTCCATGTTGCCGTCGGCCTCCGTCAGGGCCTTCTTGCATTCCATCATGGGCGCATCGGTCTTCGCGCGCAGTTCGCCGACCATGCTTGCGGTGATTGCAGCCATTTGTGTATCTCCGTAAATCCAAAAATCAGGTTAAAAAAAAGGGGCACCAAAGCCCCTTCTTCAGGCTCGCGAACGCGCCTATCAGGCCGAAGCGCCTTCTTCGACTTCGACGAATTCGTCGCCGCTGCCTTCGGCAACGGCCTTGACCACGTCACCGCCGGCGCTGTTGCGGCCTTCGATGATCGCGTCGGCGATGCCACGGGCGTACAGCGTGACGGCCTTCGACGAGTCGTCGTTGCCGGGGATCACGTAGTCGATGCCTTCGGGCGAGTGGTTGGAGTCGACCACACCGATCAGCGGGATGCCGAGCTTCTTGGCTTCGGCCACGGCGATCTTGTGGAAGCCCACGTCGATCACGAAGATGGCGTCAGGCAGCGCAGCCATGTCCTGGATGCCGCCGATGTCCTTCTCGAGCTTCGCGATTTCGCGCGAGAACGTGAGCTGCTCTTTCTTGCTCAGGCTGTCGAGGCCGGCTTCTTGCTGGGCCTTCATGTCCTTCAGACGCTTGATCGAGGTCTTGACGGTCTTGAAGTTGGTCAGCATGCCGCCGAGCCAGCGGGTGTCGACGAAAGGCACGCCGGCGCGACGGGCTTCGGCAGCCACGATTTCACGGGCTTGGCGCTTCGTGCCGACCATCAGGATGGTGCCGCGGTTGGCCGTGAGTTGCTTGGCGTACTTCATCGCGTCCTGGAACATCGGGAGCGACTTTTCCAGGTTGATGATGTGAATCTTGTTGCGGTGACCGAAGATGAACGGAGCCATCTTGGGGTTCCAGAAGCGGGTTTGGTGACCGAAGTGGACACCGGCTTCCAGCATTTCGCGCATGGTGGTCGACATTGAATTTACTCCAAAGGTTGGGTCTAAAATCCAGCCCGTTTTGCGCCCCTTCGACGGGGTCGCAACACCTTGATTGGGCCGGTTTGCGGATGTGCTTGACTGGCGGCGACAAAACTGTCGCATAACCAGCGAAACCCAAAGAGTATAGCACGGCGGCCACCCCCTCCTCCCTCGAACCGAGCCGTTCCAAGGTACCCTCGACGCCATGAACGACCTTCACGCCACCCGTCTCACCCTTCTGGCTGGCGGTTCCGATGCGCGCACCGAAATGGAGCGAGCCATCGCCCTCTCCGAATCCCCGGCCTGCGCCCACGTTTTCACCCGCACGATGTTCGACGAGGCCCGCGCGGCCGCCGCCGCATCGGTGCCCGAAAGCCGGCTGGCCGGGCTTGCCTTCACCAGCAAGGATCTGTTCGACATCGCCGGCCAGCCGACACCCGCCGGATCGGCCGTGCTCTCGCACGCACCGGCCGCCCCGGCCGATTCGCTCGCCGTGGCACGGCTGCGCGCCGCGGGCGGCGTGCTGACCGGGCGCACCAACATGACGGAGTTCGCCTTTTCCGGCGTCGGCGTCAACCCGCACCACGGAACACCCGCCAACGTGAGCGACACCGCCACGCCACGCATTCCGGGCGGCTCGTCGTCCGGCGCGGCGATCTCGGTGGCGAGCGGCGCGGCCTTCATCGGACTGGGCTCCGACACCGGCGGCTCGATCCGCATCCCGGCGGCGCTGAACGGTATCGTCGGCTTCAAGAACACCGCCCGCCTCACGCCGGCCGACGGCGCTCTGCCGCTGTCGACCACGCTCGACACCGTCTGCGCCATGACCCGCTCGGTGCGCGACGCCGTCACCGCGCACGAAATCCTCTCGGCGCGGCAGGTGACGCCCGGCTCGGCGCCGCTGTCGGCCTACCGGCTGGCCGTCGTGAAGAACGTCTTCCTCGACGACCTCGAGCCTGCCGTGGCCACGGCTTTCGAGCGCACCCTGGCCACCCTGCGCGCCACGGGCGCCCGCATCCAGGAAATCGAACTGCCCGAGCTGGCCGACCTGCAGAGCATCAATGCCACCGGCGGCTTCTCGGCGGCCGAGTCGTACGCCTGGCACCGGCTGCTGCTGGAACGCAGCGGCGCCGGCTACGACCCGCGCGTGGCGCAGCGCATCCTGCGCGGCGCCGGCATGAAGGCACACGAGTACATCGACCTGGTCCGCGCCCGCCGCGACTGGATCGCCCGCGTCGAGAAGGCGCTGACACCGTTCGACGCCGTGGTGTCGCCGACCGTGCCGATCGCGGCGCCGTCCATCGCCAGCGTGGCGCCGGGTGCCGAGCGCGACGACGAATTCTTCCGCGTCAACGCGCTGCTGCTGCGCAACCCGTCGATCATCAACATGCTCGACGGCTGCGCCCTTTCGCTGCCCTGCCACGCCGACGGCGAACTGCCGGTCGGCCTGATGCTGTGGCATGGCGCGATGCACGACGACGCCGTGCTCGCGGTGGCCCTCCAGGCCGAACGCACGCTACAGAAATAACCGCTGTCACCGCCCGCCTCACGGGCGTCAGCCGCTTCTTTTATCTAGAACATTTCAATGAAAATCGCGATCGTGGGCGCCGGCATCGTCGGCGTCACCACCGCCTGGGAACTGGTTTCCGACGGCCATGAAGTGAGCGTGTTCGAGCGCCGCGGCGCCGCCGCCGAAGAGGCCAGCTTCGCCAACGCCGGCGTGCTCGCGCCGGGTTATGTCACGCCGTGGGCCGCACCGGGTATGCGCGGCAAGGTGCTGCGCTCGCTGCTGTCTTCGCACGGCGCCATCAAGCTGCGCTGGCCGCTGAGTTCGCGCGACCTCAGCTGGATGTCGCGCTGGCAGAAGGCCTGCAAGCTCGAAACCTACCTGGCCAACCGCGCCCGCATGCAGCGGCTGGCTTTCTACAGCCGCACCCGGCTGCACGCGGTGACCGAAGCGCGCGAGCTGAGCTACGAACGCAGCGACGGCTACCTGGTGCTGCTGCGCTCCAAGCGCGAGAAAAAACTGGTGCAGCCCGGACTCGAGGTGCTGCGTTCGGCCGGCAGCGTGTTCCGCGAGATCGACGCCGACGAAGCCCGCCTGATCGAGCCCGCACTCAACCCCGACACCCCGCTGGCAGGCGCGATCCACCTGCCCGAAGACGAGGTCGCGAACTGCCGCCAGTTCGCGCTGCTGCTCAAGTGGGAAGCCGAGGCTTTGGGCGCGCAGTTCCATTTCAACTGCGACATCGCGCCGCTGAGCCGCGCCGCGCCCACCTCGCTGACGCTGGCCAGCGGCTCGGACGCGCTGCAGTTCGACGCCATCGTGGTCTGCGCCGGGCTGTCGTCCGCCACACTGCTGCGCCCTCTGGGGCTGCGCATTCCGCTGGCGCCGGTCTACGGCCATTCGGTCAGCGCCCCGGTGCGCGAGCCGCTCAACGCGCCGCGCAGCGCGGTGATGGACGAGCGCTACAAGGTTGCGATCTCCCGCCTGGGCCAGCGCGTGCGCGTGGCCGGCAGCGCCGAGATCGGCGGCTCGCCCGACGCCATGAGCCCGGCCGCGATCCAGACGCTCTACAAGGTGCTGCACGACTGGTTTCCGGGCGCTGCCACGTTGCAGTCGGGCATCCAGCAATGGAAAGGCGCCCGGCCGATGCTGCCCGACGGCCCGCCGGTGCTGGGCGCCAGCGGCATTCCCGGCGTGTGGCTCAACCTGGGCCACGGATCGAGCGGCTGGGCGCTGTCGTGCGGCAGCGCACGCGTGCTCGGCGACCTGATCGGCGGGCAAGATCCCGGCATCGACCTCGAAGGTCTGGGGATCGAGCGGCTCAGTCTTTAGGACCCCAGCGGCGCAGTTGCTCAGGGGTGGCCGGTTTTTCCACCGGCAGTTCGGGCCGGGGCGCCCAGCGTTGGGCGATCAACCCCAGGATCGCTGGTGCGATCAGCCCAAAGAACACCAGCACCAGCAGGTCCAGGCCCAGCATCAGCCACTGCGTGCCGGACCCTGCCTCGACCGGCACGTCGAGCCACCGGATCACGCCGATGCCATAGCCCACGCCCAGGGCCCAGGCGGCGTCGCGCAGCGGCACCCGGCGCAACACCTCGGCCAGCAGGAACAGCCCCCACACCACGACCAGCAGGCCGATCGCCCAGGCCGCGCCGGCGATCGTCGCCGCGGCCGTGGCGATGAAGCCGGCAAGGCATGCCAGCAGCAGAACCAGCAGCCAGCCGAAGGTCTTGAGCATCATCGGTCGATGATAGGAGGCACGGCGTCGGCGGCACAATGGCCCGATGCACCGCATCACGTCCGCCAGCGCCGCCGACCTGTTCGACATCGCCGCCACGCGCCGCATCGAGCAGGCGGCCGCCCCCGCCCTGCCCCCTCACACGCTGATGCAGCGTGCAGGCCT
Organism: Variovorax boronicumulans NBRC 103145; assembly: GCF_001591345.1. Lineage (GTDB taxonomy): Bacteria > Pseudomonadota > Gammaproteobacteria > Burkholderiales > Burkholderiaceae_C > Variovorax > Variovorax boronicumulans. The sequence goes on from NZ_BCUS01000011.1 coordinate 80,235, forward strand.
CGCGGCAGCACGGCTCGCGATGGCGCTCGCACCGCACGCGCGAACGATCTGGATCGCCTGCGGCCCCGGGAACAACGGCGGCGACGGCTTCGAAGCCGCGGCGCAACTGCGACATCGCGGCTCCTTTCCGGTCGTCACCTTCGTGGGCGATGAAGGCCGACTGCCAGCGGATGCCAAGGCGTCGCTGCAGCGTGCGCGCGATGCGGGCGTCACCTTCGCTTCGCAGCCGCCATCGAGCTTCGAGCTGGCGATGGATGCGCTGCTCGGCATCGGATCGACCCGCCCGCCGTCGGGCGCAATGGCCGAATGGCTCGCGCGGATGCACACGGGCGCACCACCGGTGCTCAGCCTCGACGTGCCCTCGGGCCTCGATGCCGACACCGGCACGCTGGCCTCCAACACAGATCAAGCATCGGCATCGGTCCGCACCACCCTCACCTTCCTCACGCTGAAACCCGGCCTGTTCACGGCGCAAGGCCGCGACGCGGCCGGCACGGTGTGGTTCGACGACCTAGGTTGCAGCGCGTTCGCCCAGGAGCGACCAACAGCCCGCCTCGCAGGCGCGCCCGATATCCAGCCGCGCACCCACGCCTCGCACAAGGGCAGCTACGGCGATGTCGCGGTGATCGGCGGCGCTTCGGGCATGGCTGGTGCCGCGCTGCTGGCCGGCTCGGCTGCGCTCCATGCCGGCGCAGGACGCGTGTTCGTCGGATTGCTCGATCCCCGCGCAGCGCCGGTCGACACCTCGCAGCCGGAGCTGATGCTGCGCGACGCCCACGCGCTGGACCTCGTGGGCATGACGGTCGTGTGCGGCTGCGGTGGCGGCGATGCCGTGCGCGAGCTGTTGCCGCGCGTGCTGTCGACGGCCGCCACGCTGGTGCTCGACGCCGACGCGCTCAACGCCATCGCCGCCGATCCGTCACTTCAAACGCAACTGATCGCGCGAGGCCAGACCGGCGCACCCACGGTGCTCACGCCGCATCCCTTGGAAGCCGCCCGCCTGCTCGGCGACACGACGGGTGGCGTACAAGCCAACCGCCTGGCCGCGGCCCGTGCGCTGGCGTCGCGCTTCGGCGCCGTGACGGTGCTCAAGGGTTCCGGAACAGTGATTGCCGATGCGGGCGACGAGCCGCCGGTCATCAACTCGACCGGCAATGCCCGCCTCGCCACCGCAGGCACCGGCGATGTGCTCGCCGGCATGATCGGCGCGGCGCTCGTGATGCGCCGCCCCGCGTTCGAGGCGGCGTGCGAAGCCGTCTGGCAGCACGGCCGCATCGCCGACCTGTGGCCGGCCGATGCAGCCCCGCTCACGGCGGGCTCGCTGGCCCGCCGCGCGCCCTACTGAGCGCAGGACTCAGCCGCGCCCCACGAAGGGCATCTTCGTGGCCATGATGGTGTGGAAGAGCACGTTGGCTTCCAGCGGCAGGTTCGCCATGTAGAGCACCGACTGGCCGACGATCTTGACGTCGATCAGTGGCTCGATCGCGAGCTCGCCGTTGGCCTGCGGTACGCCGGTGGCCATGCGCGCGGCCAGCTCGGTCATGGCATTGCCCACGTCCACCTGCCCCACCGCGATGTCGTACTTGCGGCCGTCGAGCGAAGCGGTCTTGGTCAGCCCTTCGACCGCGTGCTTGGTCGAGGTGTAGGCCGCGGAATTCGGCCGCGGCGTGGTCGCCGAGATCGACCCGTTGTTGATGATGCGGCCGCCCCGCGGCGTCTGCGCCTTCATCGTGCGAAAGGCCTGCTGGATGCAGAAGAACATGCCGGTGAGGTTGATGTCCACCACGCCCTTCCACTGCTCGGGCGTCCAGTCCTCGAACGGTCCCGGCGGGTTACCCACGCCGGCGTTGTTGAACAGCAGGTCGACGCGCCCGAAGCGCTCGACCGTGGCGCCGAACAGCGCCTGCACCGAGTCGGCATTGGCCACGTCGGTCGGCACCGCGAAGGCGCGCGCACCCGCGCCCGATTCTTCCGCCACCTGCTCCAGCGGCTCGAGGCGGCGCCCCGCAAGGGCCACGCTCCAGCCGTCCGCCAGCAGGGCCAGCGCGGCCGCGCGGCCGATGCCCGACCCCGCGCCCGTGACGATCGCGATGCGGCCCTTGTTGTTTTCCACGCTCATGCTCCAAGTCTCCTTTTCAACTGATCCATACACACGGTAAGTAAACCGGTAGTGTGCACGGCGCGTCTCATCCGCGGCGGGGCTTGCGCCCCTTGCCCTGCATCTTGTTGGCGGCTTTCTTCACCGCCGACTTGAAGGCCTGCATGGCCGATTGCGGGCCGGCAGGCACCGCGGCAGCGCCGCCGCCACCGTGCTCCGAACGCGACTCGCCACCGGCCTCCGCCTTGTGGCGGGAGCTTCGCTTGGCCGACGCCTTCACCGGCGCGCCGCCCTTGTCCTTCATGGCGCGCGAGGTCAGGTCTTCGCCTTCGCGCACGAGGCGGAAGTCGATCTTGCGGCCATCGAGGTCGACGCGGCTCACCTGCACCCGCACCCGCGTGCCGATGGCATAGCGGATGCCGGTGCGCTCGCCGCGCAGTTCCTGGCGCATCTCGTCGAACTTGAAGTACTCGCCGCCGAGCTCGGTGATGTGGACCAGGCCCTCGACGTACATCGCATCGAGCGTGACGAAGATGCCGAAGGTGGTGGCCGCGGTGACCACGCCGCCGTATTCCTCGCCGAGGTGCTCGCGCATGTACTTGCACTTGAGCCAGGCCTCGACGTCGCGGCTAGCTTCGTCGGCGCGGCGCTCGTTGGCGCTGCAATGCAGGCCGGCGGCTTCCCAGGCCAGCACTTCCTTGCTGGGCGCGACGGTCGCCTTCTGCGGCTTGTTGGTCGGCGCCTTGACGCGCGAAGCGAGCCGCTTGGCCAGCTTGGCATGCGCCTCGCCGGGCGTGGGCAGCATCGGCAACTGGTAGCGCGTCTTGCCGAGGATCGCCTTGATCACACGGTGCACCAGCAGGTCGGGATAGCGACGAATCGGGCTGGTGAAGTGCGTGTAGGCCTCGTAGGCCAGGCCGAAGTGGCCGCTGTTGATCGGCGTGTAGATCGCCTGCTGCATCGAGCGCAGCAGCATGGTGTGGATCTGCTGCGCGTCGGGGCGTTCCTTGGTGGCTTCGGCGATCGCCTGGAACTCGCCGGGACGCGGCTCGTCGGTGATGCTCAGGCCGACACCCATGGCCTTCAGGTAGCCGCGCAGGATTTCCTTCTTCTCGGGCGTCGGGCCTTCGTGCACGCGGAACAGGCCCGGATGCTTGCCTTCGGCGATGAAGTCGGCGCTGCAGACGTTGGCGGCGAGCATCGCTTCTTCGATCAACCGATGCGCCTCGTTGCGGGTGCGCGGCACGATCTTCTCGATGCGGCCGGCATCGTCGCAGATGATCTGCGTCTCGGTGGTTTCGAAGTCGACCGCGCCGCGCTTGCCGCGCTGCTTGAGCAGAGCCTTGTAGACGTCGGCGAGGTTCAGCAGGTCCTTGACGCGGTCCTTGCGCTTGGCCGCTTCGGGCCCGCGCGTGTTGCCGAGGATGGCGGCGACTTCGGTGTACGTGAAGCGCGCATGGCTGAACATCACGGCCGGATAGAACTGGTAGGCGTAGATCTCGCCGTCGGCGGCAACCAGCATGTCGCACACCATGCACAGGCGCTCGACCTCGGGGTTGAGCGAGCACAGGCCGTTCGACAGCTTCTCGGGCAGCATCGGGATCACGCGGCGCGGGAAATAGACGCTGGTGGCGCGGTCGTACGCATCGATGTCGATGGCCGAGCCGGTCTGCACATAAGCACTGACGTCGGCGATGGCGACCAGCAGGCGCCAGCCCTTGCCGCGGCCCACCTTGGCGGGCTCGCAGTACACGGCGTCGTCGAAGTCGCGGGCGTCTTCACCGTCGATGGTGACGAGCGGCACGTCGGTGAGGTCGATGCGGCCCTTCTTGTCGGCGGGGCGCACCTTCTCGGGCAGGGCCTTGGCCTGCGCCAGGCACTCCGCGGAAAACTCATGCGGTACGCCGTACTTGCGCACAGCGATTTCGATCTCCATGCCGGGGTCGTCGATCTCGCCCAGCACTTCTTTCACGCGGCCCACGGGCTGGCCGAACAAGGCCGGCGGCTCGGTGAGCTGGACGACCACCACCTGGCCGACCTTGGCGGGACCGGTCGCGCCCTTCGGGATCAGGACGTCCTGGCCGTAGCGCTTGTCTTCCGGTGCAACGAGCCAGATCCCGCCTTCGTGCAACAGGCGGCCGATGATCGGCTGCTCGGGCCGCTCGACGATCTCGACCACGCGCCCCTCGGGACGGCCGCGACGGTCCTGTCGCACGATGCGCGCCTTGACGCGATCCTTGTGCAGCACCGCGCGCATCTCGTTCGGCGGCAGGTAGATGTCTGCCTCGCCGTCGTCGCGTTGCACGAAGCCGTGCCCGTCGCGATGTCCTTGAACAGTTCCTTCGATTTCATCCAACAAGCTGCTGGAAGTGACATTATTTTTGATATGATCTCCTTCTTTCCTGAAATTCAAAACGTGGCTGCTTCTGCAGTCATGTGGGCCCAGATGGCGGAATTGGTAGACGCACTAGTTTCAGGTACTAGCGAGTAACATCGTGGAGGTTCGAGTCCTCTTCTGGGCACCAAGTTTAAACAGACCTTTACCAGGTCATTCGATTGAAGCCACCGGTCTCCGGTGGCTTTTTTCATGGCCGCTCGAAACTGCATCAAACGGGCGACGCGATCGTCAGATCGCACCCCTCGACGCCGGCCATGCACGCACGATCGCACCCACCCGCCTTCGGCAGGACACCCGCCGCGCGAGCGATGTCGCGCAGAAGCTGAAATTTCGACACGCCCAAAAGAGCGCGCCAAATTTGTGTATATAATCGTAGTCTTTGCTGAGAAGCAAAATCAGCCCAGATGGCGGAATTGGTAGACGCACTAGTTTCAGGTACTAGCGAGTAACATCGTGGAGGTTCGAGTCCTCTTCTGGGCACCAAGATTGAACAGACCCTTACCAGGTCCTCTATAAAAAGCCACCGGCCTCCGGTGGCTTTTTTCTTGGCCGTTTGAATCAGGCGCATCAAACGGGCAACGCGATCAGGTCGTGGCCTTCGGCGCCCACGATGCGTGCACGCGTGAACTCGCCGACCTTCATCGTCTTGCTGATCTTCTCGGGTGGCAGGAGGCGAACAGTGCCGTCGATCTCCGGTGCATCGGCGTACGTGCGCCCCACCCCGCCC